>JBEIHA010000005.1:0-25200 GCA_040381635.1 Pseudobdellovibrionaceae bacterium | reverse complement strand
TTGCGGTGTTAATAGATATTCGACATCCGCCGCCGCCAACTTCAGATCACTCATCAATTTGCCGTCCCCTGACTTTTTTCAAAGCCGTTTCGTCTTTGCGCACTTGGGTAGTGAAGTACCCCGCGGCCTTTTTTGCTTCCATTTCGACTTGCGCGTCGATCGGGATCAATTCATCGGGAATTGAAATTCTTTTTCCGACTTCGATCCCGCTGTTCACGATGGCATCATATTTCATGTTGCTCATGGAATGCAGGTTATGAATCTTCTTGATGCCGAAGAAATGCAAGGAATCCGGCATGAATTCTTGAAAGCGCGCGTCTTCAGTGCCGGCCACGCATTCCGTACGGTGGAAATAGGTGGCTGCGGTATCGCCGCCTTCCTGGCGTTTGCGCGCATTGTAGACCAAGAATTTCGTGACCTCGCCTAAAGCCCGGCCCTCTTTGCGATAATAGGCAATCAAGCCCACACCGCCTTTTTGGGCCGTGCGCGCGGCATCTTCGATGCCGTACATCAGGTACGGTCGGCACGTGCAAATGTCGGAGCCGAAAACGTCAGAACCGTTGCATTCGTCGTGCACGCGCGCCGTCAGTTCAATCTTTGGATTGGAGAGATTTTGTGCATCGCCGAAAATGTAAACCGTGGTCGAACCAATCGGTGGTAGCCACACTTTCAAATCGGGCCGCGTGATAAACTCAGGGTACATCCCGCCGGTTTCTTGAAAGAGAATGCGCCTGAGATCCCCTTCTTCCACACCCAGCCGCTTGGCCATACCGGGCAAAAACCAGACGGGCTCAATCGCCACTTTGGTTACGCGCACATCAAGATTCTTCAAAACAACCTTGCCGTCCACTTTGAGGCGCCCCGCTTCGATGGCGTCTTTGATTTCACCAATCTGCAGGTGAGCTTGGGTCACCGCAATCGTAGGACGAATGTCGTAACCTTCTTTAAAGTAGTCTTTGAAATGAACGCCCGGATCTAGACCCCAAGGATCCAGCGACACTATTTTGGTCGGATCATTCCAAGAGGGAAACGGTCCAATTTTGATGGGACTTTGCGTGTTGTTCAGATCGGGCTTGTGCTGCGAAGGAAATTTTCCGCTAGCGATCGACATCGCCCGGTACACGGTGTAGCTACCGCTGTGCGCGCCAATGGCATTACGTACTTTCGAATTGGTCAGGGAAGCCACCACCGGTCCTCGCGCCTTTGGCGACTTGGCACCCCAATCGATGTTCAACATCTCTTTGTAGCGAAGATTGGCGTGCGAAGCCAAAATGATATGGCTGTTACGCTTGCCCGGGCGAATGCGGATTTCTGAACGAATGTCCGAAAGCCTAAGCGCTTCGCCTTTCTTCATGGCCGCACGACGAATACCGTCCTGGCTTTTCGCGGCCGGCTTCTTCCGCTTAGGCTTTAACCCATCCATGTGGAGTCGTTTTGCTTTTCCCATTTCGTCGTCACTTTCTTCACGTTGGACCAAAAATCTAAACTATGATGGCCGGTGATGTCCCCGTGCCCAAACTTCGAAGCATTGATTCCGCCGAAAGAGAAAGGCTCGCGCGGTACGGGTACGCCGACATTCACGCCGACCATGCCAGTCGAAGCTTCGCGCACCACTCGGTCGGCGAGCGGCCCGCTGGAAGTAAAGACACTGCAGGCATTGCCGTAGTCGACCGAATTTTCGATGCGCAAGGCCTCAGTTAAATCTTTGCAATGCACGATGCTTAAAATTGGCCCGAACAACTCGACCGTCGCGGCTTCGCTGCCCGGCTGGACTTGATCAAGGATCGTCGGCCCGAGCCAATTTCCATTCTCCATACCCTGAGGCGCCTTCGCTTTGCGCCCGTCGAGCAAAATCTTCGCGCCCGCTTTTTCAATCCGCCCGATGGCTTCACGTAAAAATGACGCCTGTTCTTTAGTGATGATCGCGCCCATATCCTTACCGAGTTCCAGCGAGGCTGCGCGCGTAACAATCTTTTCGATATGGTGTCCAACATCCCCCACCGCCAGCAGAACAGAAGCCGCCATACAACGCTGACCCGCACAACCGGTGAACGAATCCGAGATGCCCGTACCGCTTAAGTCCGGGTTGGCATCGGGAAGTAAAATAATGTGATTCTTTGCCCCACCTAAAGCGAGCACGCGCTTACCTAAATTTGTCCCGCGTTGATAAACCATTTTTGCGATCTTTGTCGATCCCACAAAGCCAATCGCCTTAACTAAGGGGTGATCGATGATCGCGTCCACGGTCGCAGCCCCACCGTGCAGTACGGTGAAGACTCCAGGTGGCAGGCCCGCTTCACTCAATGCATCGGCGATCAATTTCGCGGTCAGTGGCGTTTTGTCCGAAGGCTTCCACACATAAGCATTACCCAGTACTAAAGCGATGGGGATCGTCCACATCGGCACCATAGCCGGAAAATTAAACGGCGTGATGTTGGCGACAACGCCCAACGGTTCACGACGGTATTCGCAAGTGACCCCGCGCGAGATTTCAAGCTTTCCGCCCAGATCTAAATTCTGCAAGGAGAGTGCGAATTCTAAAACTTCGATGCCTTTCAGTAAACCGGCTTTGCCTTCACTTAAGGTTTTTCCCGACTCGGCACTTTTTATGCGCACGATTTCATCGAGCTCGCGTAGCAAAACCTGGCGAAATTCAAAAAGCACTTTGCTGCGCTCTTTGATGGGTAATCTTGCCCATTCGACTTGTGCCTTGGACGCCATTTGAAGGCCTGAGTTGATTTGCGAGCTTGAAGGAATCGAAAAATCGCCGATGATTTCGCCCGTAACCGGGGAAATGATATTTTGCGTTCCGGCCTCGCCCAAAGCCCAAGCGCCGTTGATAAAATTGGGACAGGTCAGCTTCCGTGCCGGCATGAAATCTCCGATGAAGAGCTCTTACATTTAAGAACTAAAACGCTAGCGCAGTCCCTTGGGCTTGTCCATTATGAACTGGTCCGCCTTACTGCGGGCCAGTAGTCACGAGATGAGTTTAGAGTTGTGGTATCCCTTGGTGTGTTCAAACGTTTCCAACGGCGCACTCTCGGGCGCGATTCCGCGAACTTCGCGCTAAAGAAACTCGGCCAAACGCTCCGAATGAAAATTGATTTCATTGAAAGCATAACGTTGAGCCATCCAGCGCAGCGTGGCTTCGCTGTAAAACGCGACGTGCGTGGGATCTCGGCGGTAATGCCAGGTACTAAAGTCTGTATGGTCCGAACACTGCTCGGTCATAATCCCTAAGCGCCCGCCCTCTTTGACCAAACTTCTTAAAAGCGCGAATTCCCGAGCCGGATGATAGAGATGCTCCACCACTTCCACGGCCGCTACGAAATCGTATTTCAACCCCAAGACCGAGCGATCAGGATAGAAATAGGGATCATATAAATTCACTTTATACCCGCACGGCTCGAGCAAATGCTGAATCACCGGCCCCCCGCCACAGCCGAAATCTAGCACCTCGAGCGCCGGGCCCGCTTGCTCGATCAGCGTCACCATGGGCCGCTGAAACTCTTGGTAGCGCGGATCGATCACCCGATTTTCGTGGGTTTGGTAGCGGGCTTTCTCATCGCCCTGGTTGAGCCGACGTGCGGGGTCTAGGAAGCGCAAGTCACATAGCGCGCAACGGTAATAGTGCTTCTGGGCCTTCGGTTCGGTGAAAAAGACTTCGGATTGTTCACCTTCGCAAAGAATACATTTCATACGGACCTTATGCTAGCATCCGTAACATGGACATTCCACCCGAAAGCTTGAGCGGCGAAGCCCTTCAAGGCGTCATCGACGATTTTATTTTACGCGAAGGCACGGATTACGGCGTGAGCGAAGCCAGCCTTGATAAAAAACGCCAAGATGTTTTGCGGCAGCTCGAAAATGGAAAAGCCAAAATCGTTTTTGACGCGGAAACTGAATCGATCACACTGGTGGCGTTGAACGGCTTAAGACTAAGTTAATTAGCTCGAGCAATTCTCGGCGACGAAAGGGCTTGCGCAAGATCGTCGCACCCAAAGTCTTCGAATTTTCTAAAGTGTCGCCATAGCCGGTCATTAAGATCACGGGCGTGTCCTTAAGCTTGGACTGCTTCATCATTTCCATCAATTCTAAACCTCCCGAACCGGGCATATTGATGTCGGTCAGCACCAGATCTACGGCCGGCGATTTTTGTAAGACCTCGAAAGCCTCTTTGCCGTTCTGAGCCAAAAGAACTTCAAAACCCTTAAGGCCGAGGTACTGCGCCAACAATTGCAGGACTACAGGTTCGTCATCGACCACCACGATTTTACGGGAATTGCTCATCTCACCATCATAAGTTAGACCGATACTTATGAAAGCATTTATCTTTATCGTTCTGGTCTTCGGCCAAGCTTGCGCCTCTAAACCGCCCACACCGGACTGCGCCAAACAATTGCGCGCGGTGATTGATCTAGGATCGGGCTCTACCAAAATGAATATGGCCGAGGTCGATCTTTGCCAGTCCGCGCCGCGCATCCAAAGTAAAATCGCCCGGGACGACAGCCGTGCCGTATTGCTCGAAGCCTCTAAAGATTTGACCGGTCAAATTCCGGCGGAAGCACGAAGTCAAGCGATCGCAGCCCTCAATGAACTCAGAGAGATTGCGAAAAATGTGGCGCTGGAGCGTGGCTTTTCCTCCCTGCATTTGGCCGTAGTGGGAACCCATGCTTTGCGCACGGCCACAAATCGCGACGTATTTTTGAGCGAAATTCAAGCGGCGGGATTTTCTGTCCGCGCCCTCACGCAAGAGGAAGAAGCCAAAGCCGGATATCAGGCCGTCTTGGCTTCCCGAATCCCCGAGAACTGCGGTAAAGATAACCTGCTGGTGTGGGACACGGGTGGGGGCAGCACTCAATTCACCCGGAGTGACGGTGAAATTCCGCTCTTCAAAAATTTCCCGTTGGGTGCCGAAAACTTTAGAAAAAGCTTTTTACCCTTGAAAACTCAAGGCCAGAAAAAAGACGCTTGCCCCGCAGATCCAAATTCGCCAAATCCTTTGGGTAAGAATGCGGGCAAGGCCCGATTGAGGGTGGCTGGGCTTGCGCCCGTAAAGGCTTCAGAATTGAAAACCGCCAAGGCTTGCACGATTGGCATCGGTGGCGTTCACAACAAAGCGGTCCTAGCCCAAATTCAAAAACACTGGCGCCTGATCGCCCCCTGCGCCTGCGGTAAAAAGCCGAATTGCCTACCTACGCCCGACGGCTATTCGAAAAAAGAGTTGCAGTGTTTAACCCAATTTTTAGCGAACAAAACGGATTGCGCTGAAGAGATCAAAGGTCCTTTTGCGCGCACGGCGGTCAGCAACCTCGTCATGGTTCTTGGTTTTATGGATCAACTTAAGATTGAGCGGGTGCGCACGCTGCCGATCCATATGGGTGATCACTATTTAAGTGACGCTCGCGTTCTGACGTTCACACCGGTGGCCGCACCCTAAGGGTGGAAATGGCTGCTTTTTTTTCTCGCTCTTTCGTTGAGCGTCTTCGCCATGCCAAGCGGCGACGCGCTGATGTCTCTGGGATCAGGGGACCATGTACTTTTTTCCAAAACAGAGCCGCAAAATGTCGTTTTCATTGAGTCCTCAGTCCAATGGGTGTATAACGCAATACGTTACTAAACGGATTTGGAGTACGGATGCTTAAATCGATCGCCTTTCTCTCTCTTCTCATTTTTTCAGCCTCGTCATTTGGATCCGAAAAAATCACTGGAGAAATTTTAGAGACCTGCAAAATCGAAACGTCTTTTGAACTTAAGGCTGCGACGCAGATTTTCTGCTCCGCAGACTTGAGCGTTGAAGACGGCGCCGAGATCATCACCAACGGTCATGGTCTACAGATCGTGGCCATGGGGCGCGTGCGCTTCGGCAGCGAAAATGGTTTGGGCTTGATTATTAGGGCCCAGGCCAAGAACGCAGGCAAAGTCTTTATTTACGCGCGCACCGCCAGCGGTCAGCTGAACATTGATAACAAGGCGACTCTGCTTGGCGGGGACGTCGAGATCGAATACGGTTCAAGCTTCGGCTACGCCCAGACGGTGGAACCCGGACGCGCCGCGGAAGTGCGCACCCTCGTCGGTGGCCAGGCATTGCAGCTTTAGGAGCATCACATGGAAAAAGAAATCGTTGTGGCCGGCGGATGTTTTTGGGGCGTTGAAGATTTGCTTAGAAAAATTCCTGGTATTCTAAGGACCGAAGTCGGCTACGCCGGCGGATCAACGATCGATCCCACTTACAACACGGTCAAAACCGGAAGCACCGGACACGCCGAAGCCGTCGAGATCACCTACGACCCTTCGGTCATTCAGTTAAAGCAGATTTTCGATTTCTTTTTTCGAATGCATGATCCGACAACCCGCAATCGCCAAGGCAATGATGTGGGTTCGCAATACCGCTCAAGTATTTTTGTGAAAGACACTGAAGAGAAAGCGGAAGCCGAAAAAGCCATTCGCGAGGAAGCCACCAAGGGCCGCTGGAAGGCCCCCGTGGTGACCACTATCGAAGAGCTTACAAGGTTTTATCCTGCCGAGGATTACCATCAAGATTACTTGCTGAAGAATCCGGGTGGCTATACTTGCCATTATTGGCGTGGTCTGCCACCAAGCTAGAATCTTCGGTCACCAGCTTCGATCCGAAGCGCAGCAACCATAATCTTAAAGCTTCCATGTAGGCAAAGAACGCGGGGATCACGATCAAAGTCAGTAGCGTCGAGCTAACGACTCCGCCGATCACCGCCACGCCGAGCGATGTTCTTTGGTTGGAAACTTCGTTCAAACCAATCGCGATAGGTACCATGCCGGCGATCAAAGCCACGCTGGTCATCAAGATGGGGCGTAAACGTGTGCGACCACCTTCGATGATCGCCTCTTTGAGCGGCTTTCCTTCTTTTAACAGCTGATTGATATAATCGATCAATATGATCGAATTCTTCGTCGCCAGTCCCATCAGCATGATACAGCCGATCATCGAATACAAATCGAGTGACTTACCGCCGACGTAAAGTGCAAAGAAAGCACCGCAGGCCGCAAGTGGAATCACCATCATGATCGTCAGCGGAGTAAAGAAAGACTCGTAGAGCGAAGCCAAAACCAGGTAAATAAAGATCAGACCGAGCAGCGCCGCTAAGACCATGCTCTCTTGCATCTCTTGAAAATTTTCGGCCTGCCCAACAAACCGATAAGTGATTCCGGCCGGCAGTTCAAGCTCGCCTCCGGGGGCGAGCCAGGACTGTAAGTCCGCCATCGCGCCGCCAAGACCCGGACCCGTGGGCGCAACATCCGCGGTGATCGCGGCGTAACGGCCGCGATTTTCGCGATTGATGCTAGCCGGTCCCGTCGTGGATTTAGCTTTCGCGACACTGCTCAAAGAAACTAATCTTTGATTCATATTCGGCACTAGAATCTGATTGTACGAAGGCTCAAGGTCGCGCTGTTCAGGCTTTAGCCTTACGCGGATATCGTACTCTAATCCATTTTCACGATACACCGCCGGCGTCATCCCTTCGACTTGCGCACGCAGTTCGCGACCCACATCCGAACTGGCGACGCCTAAACGTTGCGCTTGATCCAAGTCGACGGTGACTTGAAATTCAGGTTTACCCGGCCGGAAGCTCGTGTCCACATCCTTCAATGCGGGATGAGTGCGCAAGCGATCGGCAATTTTCCCGGCGATCTCTTCCACCTTGGCTAAATCCTGACCGACGATATTGACTGTAAACGGACGCATACCGCCGCCCACGTAATCGATGTCTTTCACGACCGGATTGGTGCCGGTGTATTTCTTCAAGCGTTCGCGCATCAAATCTTTTGCTTCCGAAGTGCTGACGTCGCGCGTCCCAAATTTCGTCAAGAAAACATAAATGTCGGCTTTGTTTTTCTCACCAAGGCGAGAACCTACGGTCAAAACCGTATTCACCACGTATTTGTCTTGTTGAATGTCTTTTATGATTTCGAGCGATTGATCGCGCATCTTCTCTAAAGACGTGCCAGGCGCCATATCCAAACTGATCCCGTACTCACCGCTATCTTGCGCCGGCAAGAAAGTTTTTGGCACTTTCATTAAGGGCCAATAACTTGAAACCACGACCAGTAAGGTGGCCACTAGGGCGATCCACGGACGTTTAAGTATACCTTTCAAAAAACCTTCGTACTTTAACTCAAGAGCATTGTAAGAGGCATTGAATAGGCGGACCGGCGCGCGCACGTAATAGAAAAATCCTTCGGTCGGTTCTTTGGCGTGCACGCCACCGAAGTAAGCGGACATCATGGGCGCATTGGTCAAAGCATCGAATAAGCTGATGGCCATAATAAAACAGACGGACAATCCGAACTGCTTCATAAATTGCCCGATCACTCCACTTAAGAATCCGATCGGCATAAAGACCGCGATGATGGTCAAAGTCACCGCGATCACGGCCATCGTCACCTCGACTGTACCTTCAAGGGCGGCCTGCCGCGGAGGCTTTCCCATTTCTAGATGGCGAAAGATATTTTCACGTACCACGATCGCATCATCGATCAACAAGCCCACGGCCAAACTGAAGGCCAGCAGGCTCATGATATTTATGCTGAAGCCCGCCAGCGACATCAGAAAGAACGCGCCGATCAACGAAACCGGAATGGCCACGCCGGTGATCAGCGTCGAGCGCATACTGCCAAGGAAAAAATAGACCACTAAAATCGTCAGCAAAATCCCGATAAAAATAGATTCCTGAACATCGGCCACGTTCAAAGAAATATAGCGCGCCTGATTGGACACCACGGCCAAGTCACCCTTCACTTCGGGGAAGCGAGCTTTTAGCTCGGCGTTGATTTTTTGGCTGGCTTTGATGACCGCATCGGCGACCGCGATGGTGTTTGCGCCACTTTGCTTATAAACATTGATCAGTAAGGTGACTTCACCATTCAGGTACGTGTAGCTGGTCGGGTCCGCCAAGGTATCGCGCACCACACCCACATCCTGCAAAGTGAGAGCACGGTCATTCCCGAAAAAGTTGATCGCCGCCTCACTAACAGCTTTGACACTTTCGAATTCACCGACGGTGCGAAAGACCATGTCTTGACCGCTGCTTTCGCGGCTGACACTGCCCGCGGGAATATTTTGACCGGTCATTGCCAAACGCTGAGAGATTCCACTGACCGACAACTGCGCTTTGTTCAATTTTTTGCGGTCCAGTTCCACGTGAATTTCACGCTTGCGCCCGCCGATCACTTGGACCAAGCCCACTTGTTTGATCTGCTCGATCTTTGGGCGAATAAAATCGTCGGCCAAGTCAAAGTGCTTGCCCGGGGGCAGATCGGCTTTGAAGGTCAACATCATGATCGGCTGATCGGACGGATCGATTCGCCGGATGGCGGGTTCTTCGATATCGTCGGGCAAGCGACGTCTAGCGCTCGAAACCTTGTCGCGCACTTGCTGTTCGGCGTACTTGATGTCGGTTTCCAGCGTGAATTCCGCAACGACGATCGAAGTGCCTTCTAAGTTGCTCGAACGAATGGTTTTTACGCCCGAAATCGTTCCGAGCTCTTCTTCTAAGGGCTTTGACAAAAGTGTTTCCACTTCCTTGGGACCCGCCCCGGGATAAGGGGTCGTGACGGTCACGATCGGAAGCGTCACATCCGGGAATAAATCCACTGGAAGTTTCTTAAACGAAGCCACCCCAAGCACCATAAGAAGAAGGAGCAAGCAGGTGATAAAAACGGGCCGGCGGATGGAAAGTGACGCTAGGTTCATTTTTGAACCTCCCAATTTTTAAGAAGATTGTGGATTTGAATCAACCCGACTTGCGAGCGCACGCGCTGAATCTGAGCCATGGCTAAATTTTGTTCGATAGTGATGGCCTGAAACGTAGTCGTTCGACCATTAAGCAGTCGATCACGCTCACGTTTCACCAGCTCAGTTTGAGTCTTTTCTAAAGCAAGTGAGCGTTCAAAGCGCCTTTGCGCCTCACTTTTTTGCGAGAGCAAGTCGTGCCAGGTTCGCTCTTCAGCAAAAGCCGCGTGCTCTTTCAAGGCCGCCGCGGCTTGGTCCGCCGCTTTGTAAGAGCGGCGCATATTGCCGATCAAACTGTAATCCAAAGGAATACTGAACATTAAACCGACGTTCCAAGTGGGGTTTCGCATCTCCTCGATCTCCCGATAACTACGCGCCCGCGCCGGATCTAGACCATTGGTCGCGACCCCGGCCACCACATCCAACTGCGGCGCGACTTGGGATCGTGCGGCCTTCGCTTCGAGTTGTCCGATGGAAGCTTGTTCATAAATCATGCGGAAATCTTCGCGGGTCATGCGCGAGCCCTCTTTGACTCCTTTCAAGATAGCTTGCGGATCCGGAAGTTCGGCCAGGGTTTCAACTTCATCGTTGGGTACGCCACGAAGCATATTGAACTGACGGGCTAAGGCCGCACGTTCATCGAGCGACGTTTGCAATTCAAGATCACGGGTTTCGAACGAAGCCCGCGCCTGCAGTCCATCCACGTCATCCACCAGGCGCAAGCCTACGCGCCTGCGCATCCAATCAAAGAGTTTTTTGGCGCGGCCGACATTTTCTTCCTGCAGGCGAACAATTTGATTGAGCGAAACTAAAGTCCAGTAAGCATTTTCAGATTTCAGCAGTAAGTTTTTAAGCTCAAATTGCCGCTTCAAAAGTTCAATTCGGCTGGCCGATCTTTGCAGGTCAACGCCCGCGCGTGTGGCCTCACCAAAGCCGTTGCGCCATAAACTCTGGCGAAGATCGATGCCCGCCTTGCTGTCGACGTAATCGGTCATCATTCCGAACGCTGGATTCAGCCCGTAGAATTTGCTATGGCCGGACTCTAGGTAGATATCGGTCATCAATCCAAAAGTTGTAGGGTCCTTTACCCCCACCCGCCAAGTTTGGTTTTGTATTCGATTCGGGGCAAAGCCCGAGGTGGCTTCGTTCTTGTCGTCCAATAGATTGTAGCGACTGTAAAATTCCGAACTCAAAGAAACCTCGGCCTCATCGAGCCGCAATTCAGCCTTGGTCAACTGTTCGCGCATGGAACGAGCTTCGAAATTTTGCATGCGCACTTGCTCTAAGTATTGTTCGAGAGTGAGGGTGTTTTTGCTCTTCATCGTCGGCGCTGCTGACGCCACCAAATTTAAGGAGATGAAGAAAAATAAGGCCAGCGATTTCATTTGATGACTCCTCTTAAAAACAAATCGGCGATCTGGCGCGCAAATTTCTTGCGCCAGTCGGTATTTTCCAATGAAACGTTGAAGAAGCGCTTGGACAAAAAATTCTTCCGGGCCGAGTCGCAGGTCGATGTAAATAAAATACTCGAAAGAATCATGGGGTCCACTTCGTCGCGCAAAATTCCATTTTCGTGCGCCTTCTTAAAGAACGTGATGACCCACTTAAAAGACTGAAGCATCGTTTCTTCGAACACTTTAAAGATAATCGGGTTTTCGGAGCGCATCTCCCGATCGATGATTTCGAAACTATCTCGATCCGAAATGACGGAGGACTGCATTTCCTCGACAAACAATTCCAGCC
Source organism: Pseudobdellovibrionaceae bacterium (assembly GCA_040381635.1). GTDB lineage: Bacteria > Bdellovibrionota > Bdellovibrionia > Bdellovibrionales > UBA1609 > JALHOQ01. The sequence continues at coordinate 13,688 of JBEIHA010000005.1, read as the reverse complement.
TAACGCGCATTTCGTCGGCCGTTTTCGGTTCACTTAAGATACGTTGAATGGCTTCCATTCGGCCGCGGGTGAATGGGTCGATACAGGCCCGAAACAAACCTTCTTTGTCTTGGTAGTGATAATTGATCAGGCTTCCCGCCACGGCCGCCTCAAGGGCTATATCCTTCAAGGAGGCTCCCGCCATCCCTTTCAGCGCGAAGTGTTTGCGGGCCACCACCTGAATTTTCAGCTTCAGATCTTCAGAAGAGAGTTCCGGTTTCTTGCCCTTAGTCTTTGCCATCGTAGACAACCTATCGGCGTGAGAGTTTTGAGGCTTAAACGCAGATTCAGTGTATTTAAATTTAAATTCAAATTCACTAAAATTCGTATTAACAAGTTCAGGTTAAATGAAAGCCAATTGATACAATAGCGCTAGCCAAGCTGGGATGGATTCAGTAACATCTTTAACCATCTACATATGTGCGAAACGGCGGAGGTCTTATGAGCATGTCTGAAAAGAGCTATCAAAATAAACAGGTGTTGGATTTATTGGCCGAGATCTACAAGGCCGAAATGTCGGGCGTGAATCGCTACCTCCACTACTCGTTTATGATCATGGGCTATAACCGCATTCCCATCCAAGCCTGGTTTCGTGACAACGCGAAGGAAGCCATGATGCATGCCACGGAAGTGGGCGAAAAAATCACTTCGCTCGGCGGACATCCGCCGATGGTCGCCGCGAAAGTTGAAGAAAAAAATGTCCACACGGTTCAGCAACTGCTCGAAGAAAGCCTGAAGTTTGAAGAAGAAGCGATCGTGAATTACAAAAAGCTCGTGCAAATGTCGTCCGAATTGGGCGACATTGCGCTGGAAGAAATGGCGCGGTCGTTCGTCCGCTCGGAAGTCGAGCACGCCGACGAAGTCCGCAAAATGATGCGTAAGCCCGAGACCACTTAATCACTTATGTCCCCGAGCCCTGCCATTCACGTCACGAGCTTCTACCGCTTTACTCCGCTCGATGACCTCAAAATTGAAAATCTTAAGAGCGAACTCGAGCGCTTGGCCACGGATACGGGTCTGCTCGGGCTCTGCCTACTGGGTCCAGAAGGAATAAACGCCACACTCTCGGGCCCTGCCGAAGTGTTGAAGTCGACCAAGGCTCTGGTGAATCAAGGATTGGGCGTAGATGACGTCGTATACAAAGATTCAGTAGCGTTGAAACATCCATTTCATGTCTTCCGAATCAAAATCAAAGACGAGATCGTGACCATGGGCAAACCGGGCTTCGCCCCGATTTCTGCTCGAAATCAACATCTGTCGCCTGAAGAATGGCACCTGGCCATGCAAGATCCAAAGGCCGTAATCTTAGACACGCGCAATGACTACGAAGTGGAAATCGGAAAATTCAAAGGGGCGCGCGATTTCGCTTTAAAAGAGTTTCGCGACTTCCCTGCTAAAGTCAGTCATAGCGGGATCGCCAAAGATATCCCCATATTGATGTACTGCACGGGCGGCATTCGGTGTGAAAAAGCGATTTTAGAAATGAACGCTCAAGGGTTTGAAAACGTACGTCAGCTCGACGGTGGCATTCTGAACTACCTCGAGAAATTCCCGAATCAAGCCTTTGAGGGTGAATGCTTTGTTTTCGACTACCGGGTCGCCGTCGACCAACAGCTTCAGCCCACGCAGAACTTTAAACTCTGTCCACACTGTGGGCAGCCCGCGAACAAACCGATCGTCTGTGTTAAGTGCGGCACCGAAGCCATCATCTGCCGCCATTGCACGGATCAATGTGGTGTCACTTGCTCAAAGAATTGCGCACATCATGTGGAGATCGGCTCGGGATCAAAGCGCGCGCATGAGCAAGAGCTGACGAAGCGTCATAAGATTTAGAACCTCTAAGACCAAAACGATACAGAATTGAGGACCTGCCGAGCCGCACGCAAACCAGAGGATAGAGAACCTTCCATATATCCAGTCGCTTCAAGCGAGGTGTGTTCGCCCGCAAAAATCAGACGCTCGTCCAATTCGGGAATGTGATTCTCCCCCCAACAACGGGTCACTTGGCCTGGCCTCATACAACTGTAAGAGCCGCGCTGAAACTCTTTAAGAAACCAGTTGGTCACGACGGCTTTTGAGAAATATTGGCTTGCACCTGGTCCACCGTAAATTTCCCGCAATTCAGCCACATTTCTGGCAACGTTCGATTCATCTGCGTCTGCGCCTCGGCGACCGCCGCGAAAGTTAGTCAACAGTCCGCGCGCACCACTCTGAACGCGGCTGCTCTCCCAATAACTTTGGGAGCCTAGATCCGTCATAAGCGCAGTTGCCGTCGTCACAGGACTTTGATTCCAAAAACGCAACTGAAAATCCATCGTTAGCTTTGAATTGGTGCCATAGCCAAGTTCTAAGATGGATCGCTTTTTGACTTCCGATAGGTTGAGCTGAGAGACGCCGTCAATCCGGCGCAAAACTGAAAAGGGGATGGTGCAAATCACGCGGTCCACTTTGATTGTTTTAAAGCTCAGGTCATTGCGAAATGTAAGTTCAATTTTTCGGCCACGCTCGCGAATACGAACAAGTTCGTGGTTCAAGTGAATGTGTTCATCGGCCTCAAGGCGCGGACATGCGCGCTCGAACATCTTAGCAATCAATAAACCGGTGCCGCCGGTGATCCGTAAACCCTCGTCGCTGCTGCCAAACATTCTTCCTGGTATATCTGTATCGAACATTTCCAAAAGATTAATGGAAGTCTGTTCTTCGGCGTCCAGACCGAACTCGCAAACATATCCAACCCGGACAGCCTCTTTCACCCAAGCCTCCAGATCGGGAACTGAATCAAGAAAATGACTTAAGCTCATGCGGTCATATTTGACAACGCCCGGATGTGCGCGATGAGCGTATCCTAGATTTTCCGAATCACTGATTCCCGATCGAAGTTCCGCATAAGCATGCCGACAAAAGCGTACCAAAGGTTCAAGGCCTGCAGCTAAATCCACTGAGCTATAGCGCTGACCTCCGAAATAATAGAGTTCTTTGCTCTGTGCTTCCGGGCCCGTGGGAAAGCGATCTAAGCTTAAGCCTAAAGACCTTGCCATCTGGATAATTGAGCGATGATCCCTATTGATCAATTCCCCACCGAGCTCGACAAACTGACCATCTGAATTGAAGCGGTTTTCGGTCCAAATGCGGCCGCCCACTCTGGGTCTCGCTTCAAAAATTATGTAATCCATTCGCGCTTGATGCAAATGCAAAGCGGCACCTAAACCCGCGATACCCGAACCCAGTATCGCAATTTGCAGGCCCTCGCCAAAGCGAGCAGGAGAAACGGGAAGGGCCAAAGTGGCCATCGTCGCCGAACCCTTAAGAAATGTTCGACGGTTCATCCGAAAGGGACTGTCGGCCGCAGCACTTTGCACTGCACGCTTTAAGCTTCGAAACAGTGGTGATTTCCCCATACAAAATGTTAACCAGAGAATCGGACGGTTTGCCATGCAAATCATTTGCCTAATAACTTTGCGTGGCACACCTCACGCGAAAAAAAAAGGGCCTGCCTAAGCAAGCCCCGTTTCAAACCTAAAGCGTTCAATTCGTATCCTAACGATTCGAAGAAATCCGCATCGAGTAGAACGAACGGTAAACGAAGACCAAACCCACCAAGAAAAGTCCAACACCGATCGTCGGCGCAATGTCTTGCGCTTCGACGGCAATTTCAACCGCGAGCAATCCGAACAAGGTCGTGAACTTGATGATCGGATTCAAAGCCACCGAAGAAGTGTCTTTGTAGGGATCACCGACGGTATCACCGACAACGGTGGCCGCATGCAGAGCCGTGCCCTTTTCGCGCAAATCGACTTCGACATATTTCTTCGCATTATCCCAAGCGCCGCCGGCGTTCGCCATAAACATAGCTTGGAATAACCCGAACACCGCGATCGAGATCAAGTACGACGCGAAGAAGGTGGGATCAAAACACGCAAACGCCAGAGTGAACGAGAACATCACCCCGAAGATATTGAACATACCATTCTGCGCGTACTGCGTGCAGATCTTCACCACTTCTTTGGATTTTTCAACCGATGCCGCCTCTGCGGAATCCAGCTTGATGTTTTTCTTGATGTATTCGACCGCACGGTAAGCGCCCGTGGTCACAGCCTGCATCGATGCGCCCGTGAACCAGTAAATCACCGCACCACCGGTGATCAAACCCATCAATACGCGAGCATCCAGCAAATCGAGCTTCAAATTGAGCATCAGGATGATCGAGAAGATCATCGTGGTTGCCCCGATGACGGCGGTACCGATCAAGACAGGCTTAGCCGTAGCCTTAAACGTGTTACCAGCCGAATCGTTTTCTTCGAGCAACAGCTTGCCGTGTTCGAAATCAGGCGTGAAGCCGAATTGCGATTTGATTTCCGCAGGCGTGGTCGTTTCGATCTGCGAAAGTTCGAAAACCGACTGCGCATTGTCCGTTACTGGACCGTAAGAATCGACCGCGATCGTGACCGGGCCCATCCCTAAGAAACCGAAGGCGAGCAAACCGAAGGCGAAAACCGATGGGAAAATCATGTAAGCTTCGAGACCCATCATGGACGTGTACCAGCAAACCGCCATCAAACCGACGATCGCCATACCCTTCCAGAAAGCCGAGAAATTACCGGCCACGAGACCAGAAAGAATTGTCAGGGAAGCGCCGCCCTCGCGGGAAGCATCGACGATTTCCTTAACATGGCGAGAATGCGAGCTAGTGAAGACCTTGGTGAATTCGGGAATCAAGGCGCCGGCCAAAGTACCGCACGAAATAATGACCGAAAGCTTCCACCACATCCCGTTTTCAAGGTGCCCAAGCAAAGCGCTAGATACGATGAATGTAATGCCGATTGAAATGATCGAAGTCAGCCATACAAGCATGGTCAGCGGATGTTCGAAATTAAACTTAGCTTGACCCTTCCAAATGCCGCGCGAAACGGCGCCATTTACCCAGTAAGAAACGATCGAGGTCAGTACCATCAAAATGCGCATCGTGAAAATCCACACGATCATCATAGCCTGTAGAGCCGAGCCACCTTCACGCAAAGCGTGACCGCCTTGACCATCCGGCGCCATGCCCACTGCCAAAATGATAAAGGTGATGAGAGCAACGCCGGTTACACCGTACGTTTCAAAACCATCCGCCGTCGGTCCAACCGAGTCACCGGCATTGTCACCGGTACAATCTGCGATCACGCCAGGGTTACGAATGTCGTCTTCTTTTATGTTGAAGACGATCTTCATTAAATCTGAACCGATGTCAGCGATCTTCGTGAATATACCGCCAGCCACGCGCAGGGCCGAAGCCCCTAGTGATTCACCAATCGCAAAACCGATAAAGCAAGCACCCGCGGCTTCCGCCGGAACGAGCAATAAAATGATCAACATCAATATCAATTCAGTACAGATTAGAACCACACCAATAGACATACCCGCACGTAGCGGAATGGCCATGATGTCCCAACCGTTACCACCACGCAGAGAAGCAAAGGCCGTGCGAGAGTTAGCGTAGGTGTTGATGCGGATACCGAACCAAGCGACGCCGAAGGATCCTAAGATTCCGAGCACTGACCACATTAAGATCAGAGCCACACGGCTAAATTCCATGTGACGTAAAATCAGGAAGTAATAAACCATCGCGGCGCCGACAAGCAGCTGCAAGATGATCAGGAACTTACCCTGCTGAATCAAATAGGTTTTACAGGTCTCATAAATCAGAGAGGAAACGTCCAACATCTTCTTATGTGCCGGAAGTCCCTTGATGCGCATGAATTCGACTAAGCCGAAAATCATGCCCAAGACACTGACGACTATACCGCTCCAAAGAAGCGTTGTGCCGGCCACGTCGGTGCCGAACACGTTCATGATCACATTGAGATCAGGCATGACCAAATCGGCTTCGCCCGCCCAAGCCGGCAAGCTTATGAAACTGAGAGTCTGCAATAACCACAGACCGATGCTGAAACGACGAAACTGGCTCCTCATTAACTCACTCCTCTGATATCGGTCGGCGCGGTGGCGCGTCCCCATAAAACACATGTTCGGATTTAGTCGGTAAAATGTAAGAGAATCGAAAGCGTGTCAATTGCACTCTAAGGGCTGGCCACAATGCCGCGGCAAGCTACATAACAAAAAGGGGATCTGTTCCGATCCCCTCTCTAATTATAGGGTCACTAATCGGCGATTTCAGGTTCGTCGGCAGCGGGTTCGGCCGAAATATCGCCAGGCATAGCCGCATCGACGGGCATACCTTCAACCGGGGGCGCAGCTTGCGGAGGCTCAACAACGGCGGGCATTTCTGCCGGTTTATCACTTGTGCACTTGGTGCAAGCCGTGACCAAAAAAGCCGCGACGATCAGAGTCAGAACAGAGAAAAAACGTTTCATGTGTGGTGTCTCCTTGAAATGCCAAAACATTAGATAGATGTGCCGTGAAAAAAAGGCAAATCAAAAAGCGGACCTGAGAGAATGATCCGAGCTCATCTTTTCCATCAGACGTTGATGCAGAAAAGTCGCAACGGGGCCCACGCCGCCCGAACCCACGGGCTGTTTTCCCACGCTCGAGACCGGAAGCACACCCAATGTGGTGCCGACGAACGCGACCTCGCTGGCTTGAAGAAGATCTTCCGCGCGCACGTCGGCCAATCGCACGGCGCGGATTTGACCCTTGCGGACCAATTCGTCGGCAATCTTCATGACTTCTAGAACTGTGGTTCCGCGCAAGGTATAATCAAACTTGGGCACAACGATTTCGCGGTCCTTGGTAACGAGCAAAAGATTTTCGGTAGAGCCTTCGGTCAAGCGCCCTGCCTCGTCCATGCAAACGGCGAAATCATAGCCTTGCTCAAGGCATTCTTTTTTCATCATGACGTTTTGAAGGTAATTGCAGGATTTGATCTGGCTCCAAAACGCGTCTTTGGCGCGCACGGAACTGAACATCGCGCTCGCACCCTCCGTGTAGAATTTTTCCGCGGGAGGTTTAAACTTAGTGAGTACCGCATAAATTTGGTGTCCCGTCACTTCCGCGGGACTTGGACTAAAACCACCCGGCCCACGCGTCACATACAAACGCAAAGCCGCGAAGTCTTGATCGACTCGCCTAGCCAGTTCTAAGCATACGCTCTTAATTTCCGAAGTCGGCATCGGAAGCTTCATTCCGATCGCGGCACTAGAGTTTTCGAGCCGTTTCAGATGAGCGTCCAAATCGATGTAAGCCCGCTGATGCACACGCGCGGCTTCGAACACTCCGTCGCCGCGATGAAAACCATGATCATCCAGCGGCATCAGCATGGCCCAAGGCTCTTTGAAGTAACCACCGAGCCAGCTCGAGTAAAATCCTAAATAATTGTCCCAATGCTTGGGGGCCGAATTCTTAAGATGATCGAAGGCCTTGTCGATGGAATCCCAGCTCATCCTTTGCCCTTTGTTTTGTTTTGATGCGGCTTCGCGTTTTTCTCGATGTAATCGATGATCTCGGCCGCCACATCTTTTCCGGTCGTTTTTTCGATTCCTTCTAGTCCGGGTGAGGAGTTCACTTCGATCACCAACGGGCCATGTTTCGAGCGAATGATGTCCACGCCCGAAACATTAAGACCCATCGCTTCGCTGGACCTGGTCGCTGTCTTGCGTTCTTCGGGAGTGAGTTTGACGTTGATGGCGCTGCCGCCGCGATGAAGATTCGAGCGGAATTCACCGGTCTTCGCCTTTCGCATCATGCTGGCAACGATCTTACCCCCGACGACGAAACAACGAATGTCGGCGCCGTCGGCTTCTTTGATAAATTCTTGCACCAGAAAATATTCGTCAAGATCCCGAAATGCATCGATCACGGATTCCGCGGCCTGAGTGGTCTCGGCCAAGACGACGCCCTTGCCTTGCGTGCCTTCGAGCAATTTGATGACTAGGGGTGCGCCGCCCACAAGCTTGATCAGCTCGGACGACATTTTGGTCGAATGAGCGAAACCACTGACTGGCATGCCGATCCCTTTGCGGGCTAGCAATTGAAGTGCTCGCAACTTATCGCGGGAGCGTGAAATTGCCACAGATTCGTTCAAGCAGTAAACACCCATCATTTCAAACTGACGCAAAACCGCGGTGGCGTAGAAAGTGACGGAGGCCCCGATACGCGGAATGATGGCTTCGAAATCATCGAGTTTGCGCGATCGGTAATAGACGGATGGTCGGTGCGAAGTGATGTCCATAAAACACTGCAAAGGATCGATGACCTGCACCGTATGCCCGCGTTTTTCGGCCGCCTGCACCAGCCTAGAGGTCGAATAGAGAGCGGCGTTTTGGGATAAAATTCCGATTTTCATGTTTCTTCTCTCGCTTTCGACTGGATAAAACTTTTTGCGGGGTGAATAAAATAACGACCTTTAAGCGCCTGACGCCCGATCAACATTCGAAAACCCATGGGGTCGCGGTTCACCAAAGTGATTTCTACCGACCACACATCGCCGCCCAGCGAAATCTGCGTGCGAATCACGGGTCTTAGTGAAGCATGACCCATGGAACTTTTAACGACACGTTGTTCAACCAAAGGTGCGCGCACGCGCATCGCGTGGCGAGGTTTGGTTTGCGAAACAACCACGAAAGAAACATAGGTCTCACCGTCATGCTTTTCAAGGTAGCGAATCTTGGTCGCATGTAGCGCACAGGTCCGTGCACCGCTGTCGACTTTGACTTTGATGGCCTCAATTCCCAGTTCGGGCAGGCCTACCCATTCGCGCCATCCGATGATTTTTCTTTTGTCCGCACTTTTCTTCTTCATACTAATTCCACGCTGCCGAATTCAGACCGTCACCGGCAGGGGATTTGTGAGGTAAAGTGGGTTCGTCCAATTCGAAGGTTCGGCGCTGGCGTGCCACCAAAGAATAAAGGCATGGAACCACGAAGAGCGTGAAGAAGGTGGAAACGATCACGCCACCGATCACCACCACCGACATGGGCACACGGCTTTCGGCGCCAGGCCCGAAGTTCAGCGCACCCGGGACTGCGCCCGCGAGTGTGGCGAAAGTCGTCATTAAAATGGGGCGCAGCCGAAGTGGACAAGCTTTCAAAAGAGCTTCATCGACGTTCAATCCTTCGTCACGCACTTGATTGGTGAAATCAACCAAAAGAATCGAATTCTTTTTCACGATCCCAATCAAAAGAATGATCCCGATAAATGAAAAGACATTCAAGCTTTGGCCCGCGGCAAGTAGTCCAAAGACCGCGCCCGAAAATGCAAACGGCAATGCCGCCAGCACCACCAGAGGATCGATAAAGCTGTTGAACTGCGAACCTAAGACCATGTACGCGACCAAAATTCCTAAAATCATGGCAAAGATCAGACTTAGGAAAGCTTCCTTAAAGGTTTCGGCGGAACCCGAAAGCGCTGAAAAATATCCGGCAGGCAGCACCGAAGCCGCAATCTCGGTGGCCTTAGCCAAGGCTTTGTCTTGCGCAATGCCCTTGGCCGGATTCGCCGTTACGGTGATGGCGCGCACACGATCTTCGCGCGTGATGGCTGGCGTGGTTTTGCGCTTTTCCACTCTCACGATTTGCGAAAGCGGAATCAACTCGCCGCGCGTGTTGCGCACCAAAATATTCTTAAGCTGGTCGACCGACTTTCTGTCCTTTTCGCGCAACTGCACGAGAACGTCGTAGCGGAGTCCGTCCTTGGCGTAAAGCGCCGCCGGAAATCCCCCAAACAATACCCTCACCGCCCGAGAAATTTCCGAGATCTCAACGCCCATATTGAGCGCTCTTTGGCGATCCGGAATAATGTGAATTTCGGGTGAGCCGCGAACGTCCGGCATGTTGACGTCGCTGAATTGACCGCTCTCGTTCATCTTTTTCACGATCTCTTCGGTGTGATCGATCAACTGGTTCCAGTCCGGCCCGCGCACACTGAATTGAACAGCAAAGCTGTTGGAACCCCCGCCAAAAATACCACCCCCACCGTTGGGAATAAAGGCCCGAAGCTCGGTGATGGGTTTAAACTTGGCGCGTAAGGATTCGGCCACTTGCGCCTGGCTAAGCTTTCTCTCTTTGCGTGGTTTCAAGGTTACAAAAAGAAATCCGGAATTGCTCTCGCCGCCGGTGAAGCCACCGATCACCGCATAGTAGCGCTCGACGTTGGGATCTTTCATGACGATGTCTTCGATTTTTTTTGTCTGACCGTCCATGTATTCCATGGAAACGCCCTGCTTTGCTTTTAGCTGAACGAAGAGAGTCCCTTCGTCCTGAGCGGGAGTGAATTCGCGCGGGATAAACTTCATAAGCGTCATCGATCCCGCAAAAAAGACGACCGTCGCGAGCAACGTCTTCCAGCGATGCCTTAAGAAAAATGGCAATGTCCGCGAGTAGATCCGCACTTGCCAATTGAGAAAGGTTTCAAATGCACGGCCGATTTTCGTTTTTCGCTGACTACTGCTGATGAACTTCGAACAACGCATCGGGGCTAAAGTTAAGGCTTCTAAACAAGAAAGCAAAACCGCCACGCAAAGAGTGACCGCGAACTGAAAAAAGAATTTGCCAATAATGCCTTGAAGAAACGCCACCGGTAGAAAAATAGCGGTCAGCGAAAATGTCGTGGCCAAAACGGCGAAAGAGATTTCTTTGGCGCCGTCCAGCGACGCGCGCACGCGGCCCTTCCCCATCTCGTGGTGGCGAATGATGTTCTCGAGCACGATGATCGCATCATCCACCACAATCCCAATCGCTAGAGAGAGTCCGAGCAATGAGAAAGTGTTCAACGTGAAGCCTAGCGCTTGCATGATCATAAAAGCACCGACGATCGAAGTCGGGATGGCCAAAAGAACGTTTACCGTCGAGGACCAACTCCCCAGAAAACCCCAGCACACCAGCGCCGTTAGCAAAGCCGCGAGGCCGATGGTAAAGATCAATTCGTGCACGGTCTCTTCGATAAACGGAGTCGAATCGAAATTGGTGGCAATTTGCACGCCCGGGGGCAGCTGCTTTTGCACTTCCTCGGCTTTTTTGCGAACGGCCCGACCGACTTCGACCGCATTGGTGCCGCGCTGTTTGCGAATCCCTAGGCCTACGGCACTTTCGCCCTGCACCCGGGATATTCGGCGCACATCGCTCAGACCTTCACTGACTTCGCCGACCCGGGTGATGGGCAAAGGCATGTAGTTGGCGACGCCTCCCCGTCTTTTGATCACCACTTTCTCAAATTCCTCGACGTTGGCGGCTTCGCCCATGACCCTTAGCGCTTGCTCGGTCTCGGAAGATTCGATTCGGCCTGCGGGCTCTTCTTTATGTTCCCTCTGGATGGAGTTGACCACGTCGTCGACGGTCAGCTGATAGCGATTCAGTTCTTCGGCTTTAAGATCAACGCGAAGAGCAGGTTCTACATATCCGCCTAGGATAACTTCGCTCACCCCTTTGACCGTGGAAAACTGATCGCGAATTTGGCCGCGCACCAGAAACATCAATTCTTGGCGGCTCAAAGTGTTCGAGCGCACCGTCAACCACAAGATAGGCTGATCGTCGATATTGGACTTAGTCACGATGGGGGGCTCTAAGTCGTCGGGCAGATTTCTTTGAGCGCGAGCAATCGCGCTCTGAATTTCTTGAACGGCCACATCGACGTCTTTGCCGAGCACGAATTCAACGTTGACGCTGGCGCGGCCCTGGCGCGCGGTGGACGTAATTTTCTTGATGCCTTCGACGGAAACCACGGCCCCTTCGACGGGATCGATCACGTCTTTTTCCATCACTTCGGGGGCAGCCCCTTCGTAAACGAGCTGCACAGAAACCGTAGGAAAATCCACATCTGGAAATTGTGAGACTCCCATGCGCGTGAAAGCAATTCCGCCGAACAAAATCAGCGCGGCCATCAGCATCCAGGCAAACACGGGCCTGCGTATTGAAAGTTCCGAAATGTGCAAAAAGATCCCCCGAGAAGGGGAAAAGATACTTCAGGTGGGGCGAAAAAACAAAAGGGGTTTAAAAAAACCCCTTTTGCCCAAAAATCTAAAGAAACAAACTAGTGAGCGTCGGTGTGCTCTTCTTTTTTAGTTTCAGTCTTGGTCTTTTTCTTAGCCATTTTCTTGGCTTTTTTGTCCGCGTGCTTACCGGCGTGCGCGTCCATACCTTTTTCTTCGGTCATGGTTTCGGTCGTGGTAGTGGTCGTCTTTTCGCCAGCGGCTGCCGACTGGTCATCCGCAAAAGCGAAAGTGCTGAAGCTTAGGGCTACTACGGCTGCTAGAATCATTTTGAACATGAGAATTCTCCTTTTTCATTGTTCGAGATGCATGACTTATTACAGAAATTTAATGTTAGACCCCCAATCCTGGGGTGTTCAACAACATAACTTATGTGATGCGACGTTTAACCAAAGCGTCCCTTGCGTTTTTTCACTTCACCAAAGCGCGTAGTTTCTCAAGCCGTGCGCGCTCATCCCCCGGTAAATTCACGCCCGCACTTCCCGAATAGCCCATATAAAGACTCGCTTCCAAGCGATTGAAACAGCGCTTCGCGGTCGCTGATTTTGGATCACGCCGCACGCAAGATTCGTAATAATTCTCGTGAAGATTCCAAGCGCCCAACTCATCTAAAACTTCGTAAGCTTTACCTAAGAGATACAGCGCACGCGCTTGATCTGCCGGGGTTTTTACGATTTTCATTCCGTCATGCAGGAAGGTTGTCGCGCGCAATAGTTCGACGTCCCCGGCATGATCCTTGTCGTAGCTTTGTAAGGCCTGCGCGCGCGCGAATCGTTTTTCCACCTGCACAAACAGATCTTTTGGTTCGCGCACCTGAGGGCTCTTTTCACGACGCCACAGCTCAAGCGATTTGCGCCAGCCATCCGCCTGCTCTAAGACGTATTGCGGCGTATCTCCCCGGTCTAAAACTTTATTTAAGGCATTCAAAGCGCGCTGTGGGTCTTTCTCGACCCGGATCAGTAAGGCCAGATAACGACGCAAGAGGGCTTCAAAATCCACCCCGTAGCTGGTGTAGAATTCAGGAGAATTCAACTGGCTCTCCATGTAGACAAGAGCCTTTTCATATTTGCGCGCGGCCACCAAGAGGTCGGCCTTCTCTAAAGGTGCTAAGGTCAGATTGTGCACCTGATCTAGATCCCATTGCGCCGAAGCACCTTCATTGGTCACCGAATGACATCGGAAGCAATTCGACAAACTGGTTTTCGCAACCGAGCGCGAGTACTCCAGTTGCCCAGCTTCGAAACTCTGCGCCGCCCGACTCAGTTCGTCCTGAAGACTTGAAATGGAGTATTCAAGCAAAAGCGGATCACCGATAAAGTTCTTGCCGGAATCTGGATCAATCCGGTGCGCACTTTTTGAAAAATCGCGAAGCGCCTTCTTGATCGTGTCGCGATTTTTCGGATCATTGAAGGCACGACCGTCGTAAAGATACGGCAGGAGTGTCTTCACGTCGCCCGCCATGCCTTGCATTTGGCCGCTCCAGCTCATTGGCGCCGCCACTTCTTTTGCGGGCTTCGATTTACAGGAAAACAAAAACGGCATCAGACTTAACAAAAATAGTATTCGCATAGGTGGAACCTCTCTTGTAACATTGTAGGGACTCTTATGGGGGAAATGCAATTGGGCAAGTTAGCCATTTTATTTATCGTCACGGCCGGCCTGACCGCATGCGGTTCGGTCCGCGTGTTTGAACTTCCCAAAGTGCAGCAAAACCTGCAATACACCT
>JBEIHA010000004.1:0-25359 GCA_040381635.1 Pseudobdellovibrionaceae bacterium | reverse complement strand
GGTCTCAACGGAAGTGAATCGGCTGGGTTTGCGTTTGACCGGTCCAACACTTGAGTATGCCGCCAACGTACGAGCGGCCGAGATGTTGAGTGAAGGTGTTGCTGCGGGGGCGATCCAGGTCTCTCCCTCGGGGGTGCCGATGATTTTATTTTGTGAACAAGTGACGACGGGTGGATATCCGAAGATCGCCAATATCACCTCGAATGACTTGTTTCGTCTAGGTCAGTTGAAGCCAGGCGAAAAGTTCCGCTTCAAAGAGATTCAGCGCGAGGAAGCGTGGCGTGCGGCGCGCGAGTTCGAAGAGACTTTACAGAGTATGGGCTTTGTTAGTTAACTAGGGGAATGGAAGCATTGCGAGTAGATCTCAACCTCGATGCGGGTGAATCCTTGGAAGCCTTAGCCGATGGATCGGAAGTGCAGCTCTACGCATTGGTGTCTTCATTGAACGTGGCCTGTGGTGGACATGCGGGCAATGAAGTCACGATGGCACAGGTGGTTGAGATGGCCGCGACTCGCGGCTTGGCTGTGGGCGCCCACCCCAGTTTTCCTGACCGCAAGAGTTTTGGACGGCGACGCTTGAATATTCCGTATCCGCAGCTTATTGATTCGCTGTGCGCACAGATTGAATCTTTATCCGTGGTTTTGCACAAAAATGGGATGAAGCTTTCGCATGTCAAACCCCACGGAGCGCTCTATAATCTGGCGGCGACCGACCGTGAATACGCAAGCGCGGTGATCGAAGCTGTGCGCCGAATCGATCGACTATTGCCGGTGGTGGGTTTGGCCGGCTCGTATTTTATAAAATGGTGCAACAAGGCCAATCAACCCGTCGTCGGTGAAGGCTTCGCGGATCGTCGCTACGAAGCCGACGGAACTTTACGTGACCGCAAGTTTCCCGACGCTTTGATCACCGATCCTCTAGTGGCTGGCGATCAGGCGCTGCATTTGACCTTGAGCGGCTCCGCCCAAACCATTTGCGTTCACGGGGATACCCCCGGAGCATTGCCTGTCGCGGCCGCGGTACGAGAGCACTTGATCGCTGCCGGAGTAAAGATCTGTGCCGTAGAAAGAAGACCGCATGGATGACTTTTACGATCGACTCTCAAGTTTCGCCGAGTTTCATCGATTAGGTGATGGCCGTTTCTATACGCCGTTACCCGTGGAATGGTACGTCGTTATTTCAGATATTCGCGGATCAACTAGGGCGATCGAGGAGGGTCGATATCAAGACGTCAACACTCTTGGCGCGGCTTCGATCGCGGCTGTTCAGTCCGTGCGGAAAGGCTTTGAGATTCCCTTCGTCTTCGGTGGGGACGGAGCCAGCTTCTTAGTGCCGGCCTCGAAAATCGAAGCGGTGAAAACAGTTTTGCTCAAGTTAAAAAACTTTGCGCGTGCGAGATATCAAATGGATCTGCGCATCGGTGCCGTCGCCATGAAAGAAGTGGCCGCACAGAAACAGGTGATCGAGGTGGCCAAGTTCGCGATCGCCGAAGGCAAGACCATTGCGCTTATGCGAGGCGGGGGTCTAAGCTTCGCCGAAAATTTGATTAAAAAGTTCCCCGAAAAATATTGCTTCACCGATGATTCCGGCGGAGCTCTTGCCGAATTGAGGGGACTCTCTTGCCGCTGGGAACCTTTGCAATCGCAAAAAGGTTCGATGCTCTCGATTTTGATCAAGCCGATGGGCCGTGACCCCACCGTGCTGGATCGCGTCCTGGCTCGCTTTGAAGAAATATTTGAAGGTCAAATGGCTGCGGCGAATCCGGTCAATATCCGGACGGCCAAATACAAATCCCTGTGGGGAATGTTGAAGACGGAATCATTTTATTCCTATTCTTTGATCAGTTCGGCCTTTTTGGTGCGATTTCTTCTGATTTTAGTTTCGCTTTTTGTTTTCCGCTGGGGAGGTCCGGCGCCCTTCAAGAAGGACGAATACCTGGAAGCCATGCCCAGTCATTCCGACTATCGGAAGTTCGACGATATGTTGAGGATGATTTTGGATTGCACGCCCAAGCAGATCGAAATCATCACTGAATATCTTAATGACATGCACGTACAGAATCTAATTTGCTTTGGCATTCATGAATCCCCTCATGCTTTAATGACCTGCTTGGTTGAGAATCTGCAACCGGGTGGTCACATTCATTTCATCGATGGGGGCGACGGGGGCTACGCGATCGCTGCCAAGCATCTTAAAGATCAGTTGGCCAAGTTAAATGCTTAAGGAGACAGCTATGCGAATCGGGATCCCAAAGGAAATTTACACCGGTGAAAAGCGTGTCGCCGCGACCCCAGATGTCGTCGAAAAAATCAGGAAATTAGGTTTTACCGTGAGCGTTGAGAGCGGTGCCGGTGAACTTTCCAATATCTCGGACGCGGACTATCAGGCGGCCGGGGGGGAAGTCATTCGCGAAGCCCAGCAGCTTTGGTCGATCGCCGACATCATCTTAAAAGTGCGTGCGCCGCAGGCGTACGAGATCGAATGGCTAAAGCCCGGACAGACGTTGATCAGTTTTATTTGGCCCGCGCAAAATGGCGAGTTGATGGCCAAGCTCGCGGCTAAGAAATGCAATATTTTGGCTATGGATTGTGTTCCGCGCATTTCGCGCGCGCAGAAGTTAGACGCACTCTCATCGATGGCGAATATTGCCGGTTACAGGGCGGTGATTGAATCCGCCCATCACTTTGGCCGCTTTTTCACAGGGCAGATCACCGCCGCCGGTAAAGTTCCGCCGGCAAAAGTGATGATCATTGGGGCGGGCGTCGCAGGACTTGCGGCGATCGGCACGGCGGGGGGACTTGGCGCAGTCGTGCGCGCGTTTGACACGCGCATGGAAGTCAAAGAACAAGTCCAAACATGGGCGCCGAGTTTTTAGAATTGGATTTTAAGGAAGAGGGCGGCGGTGCCGGCGGTTACGCCAAAGTCATGAGCCCTGAATTTATCAAAGCCGAAATGGAATTGTTCGCGGCCCAAGCGAAGGAAGTCGACATCATCATCACGACCGCGCTGATTCCGGGCAAGCCAGCTCCGCGCTTGATCTTAGCGGAAATGGTGAAATCAATGAAGGCCGGTAGCGTGATCGTCGACATGGCGGCCGAACAAGGCGGCAATTGTGAATGGACCGAGCCTGGACAAGTGGTGGTTAAACACGGGGTCACCATTATCGGTTACACGGATCTGCCTTCGCGATTGTCGAAGCAAGCTAGCCAACTTTACGGAAATAATCTTTGGCGCTTGCTTGAAGAACTGTGCCCAAAGAAAGACGGATCGATCCATTTGAATATGGAGGACGAGGTCTTACGCGGCACGACCGTCATCAAGGAAGGTCAAATCATTTGGCCCGCGCCGCCGCCGAAGTTGACGATGGCTCCGGCCGTAGGGAAAGCCGCGGCGACCCCAATGGCCAAAGGTGCGCACGGCATGGCCGTGTCGACGCCCATGGGCCCTTGGGCACTTTGGATAACACTTATTGTGTGGGGAGCTTGCTTAGCTTTTATCGGGCAATTTGCTCCGCCCGCCTTTGTTTCTCAGTTAACGGTTTTTACCTTGGCTGTCTTTGTTGGCTACATGGTGGTTTGGAATGTGAAAGCTTCTTTACATACACCACTGATGAGCGTGACCAACGCAATCAGCGGGATCATCGTGGTCGGCGCTGTTTTGCAAATTTCATCTGCGAATCCCTTGGTGCAAGTGTTGGCCGGGATTGCGATCTTGCTTTCGACCATTAACATTGCTGGCGGATTTCTCGTCACCCATCGCATGCTTGCGATGTTTCGGAAGTAGGAATTATGTTTGAGGGAATTTCAGTCGCACTTTATCTCGGCGCTAGCATTCTATTTATTCTTTCGCTCGGGGGATTGAGCAATCAAGAAACCTCCCGTCGAGGGAATCTTTACGGCATCATCGGAATGTCGGTGGCGCTGCTTGTGACCATTTTGAATCCGCTGGTGGTTTCTTACGGAGTGTTGTTCGCCACCATGGGTTTAGGTGCCGTTATCGGTACGCTCTTGGCGAAGCGCGTGCAAATGACCGCGATGCCCGAGCTCGTGGCCATGTTGCACAGTTTTGTGGGATTGGCCGCGGTTTTGGTCGGCTTCAATAATTTCTTGGAACCCGGTCAACTGACGGGCGCCGAAAAAGTGATTCATGAAGTTGAGGTTTACCTTGGCATTTTGATCGGAGCGGTGACTTTCTCGGGCTCGATCATCGCCTTCGGTAAGTTGAACGGGAAGATTGGTGGGAAACCCTTGATGTTGCCGGCGCGGCATTGGTTGAACCTGGCGATTGGTTTAATGTGCGTGGGTTTAGGTTATTGGTTTGTGACTGCCGAAAATCAGGGCGATGCGATGATGGCTTTGGGGGCGATGACTTTTCTGTCGTTGCTTTTTGGGATCCATATGGTGATGGCGATCGGCGGCGCGGATATGCCCGTCGTGGTCAGCATGCTCAATTCGTATTCGGGTTGGGCGGCGGCGGCGACCGGCTTCATGTTGCACAATAACCTGTTGATCGTGACCGGTGCGCTGGTTGGATCGAGTGGGGCTATTCTTTCTTACATCATGTGCGCGGCGATGAACCGCCAGTTCTTTAGCGTGATTGCGGGGGGATTTGGCGCAGGTGCAGGCGTGGCTTCAACCGATGGGGCAGTTCCCCAAGGCGAAGTCACGGCGATTTCGGCTGAAGAAACTGCCGAACTTTTGGCTTCGGCCCGAAATGTCGTCATCGTTCCCGGTTATGGAATGGCGGTCGCGCACGCGCAACACACTTTGTTTAATATTGCGATGATCCTGAAAAAGAAGAACTGCAATGTGCGCTTCGCGATTCATCCCGTCGCCGGCCGCATGCCAGGTCACATGAACGTGTTACTGGCCGAAGCGAAGGTGCCCTACGATATTGTTTTCGAGATGGACGAAATCAACGCGGACTTTCCAGAAGTCGACGTGGTGATCGTGATCGGTGCTAATGACATTGTAAATCCGGCGGCGCTCGAAGATCCGGGCAGTCCCATAGCCGGGATGCCGGTGTTGGAAGTGTGGAAGGCCAAGACCACGATCGTTTCGAAACGATCGATGGCCACCGGGTATGCGGGGGTCGACAATCCTTTGTTTTACAAAGAAAACACCCGAATGCTTTTTGGCGATGCGAAAGCGAAAATGGATGATGTGCTGAAGGGTTTAAATTAAATCTTACACTCTTTCCATTCGACGACTTGGGCGGGGCGGCGTTCCTCGGCATTTAGGTAGGAGCTGAAGTCTTCGCCTACCATTCTCTCGAGCTGCTTTAGGTCAATGATTCGATCATTCATCACATTGGTGGAGTCTTCTTGTTTATACAGGAAGGCGATGGCTTTGCGGGGTGGGGTTTCGTCGAAGACAATTTTAAAGAACGCGCGCGGGATAGGTAGGCCGCTAGGCAGAGTGGACATTTTTTCTTCCAACACGGGTCCGGTGACGACGGTGACTTTTTCTTCCCCGCAAGCCCATTGTCGGACTTGATCTTCGAGTTGGCTCCACGCGACTTGGTTGAGCTTTGGCTTTTGCGGAACCATATTGGACATCACGAAAGTGGCGTCGTTCGCTTCTTGAGAGAAGGCAAAGTCGGCGCTCGGCGCAAGATGGCCACGGTCGTAGCCGGTTTTTCTATACTCCTTCGGAAGCACGGCTAGGTTGAGCTCGTTGTTCAACAGGGGATCTGCCTTAAAGCGGTCACGGCGCTTGGCCTTCTTCAACAACAAAGACTCTTTCGACATTTCGTACTTCACCCAGCGGGCCAAGCGATACTGCTTGTCGTAGTAAACGACGAAATATTTGTGGTCCAAAACGGCGTGGGGATGACGGGAAGCTAAGAGTGATGGAGGTTTAGGTCGCGATACTGAAGTTGCAGGCGTTTCAGTGGACGGCCGGTTTTCAGCTTTTGATTTTGCATCAATTATGGGTTCAACGATTTCCGTAGTGATTTGCTTCGATGGCGTAGAGCAACCGTTTAAGGTGATGGTTAACATTAGAACAGCGAATAACCGCCATGACATTACCGAATGACTCACCCCAAAATTCTAGGCTGGTCTTGCTGATGTTCGCAAGATCGGATAATTTGGTCCATGGTCGTTCAAGACACAAGTGCAGCTGATTTTCTTAAGCATGCGGGGGATCGGGTTTTAGGCAAACAAGCGGCGTACGTTTGGATTCACAATGAAGAACCGGTGGCGATGGCTCAACTGAATCGACCCACGCAGAATACAATCACGGTGAGCTACGTTTACACGCCCAAGCATTTGCGACGGCGAGGTTTTGCCTCGGCGCTAACGGCGCGCTTGAGCGAGAAAATGCTAGAGGAAAAGCGCTATTGCGTGCTGTATACCGACCTGTCCAATCCAACCTCCAACAAGATCTACCAGAACATCGGTTACCGTGAAGTTGCGCAATCAAAGTACGTGCTCTTTACCTAAATCGAATCCAATACCGTCGCACTTGACGGCCTGGATCTTTAAGTGAAGGGACTGTGTCTTGATACTCGCCGCGGTTCATTTCGATCGCTTCGCGGAGGACATCATCGTTGTCTTCGTAGCAAGTCACCAGAATGCGCGCGAGGCCTGCGCGTACGGCTTCGAACAGCATGCGATTGAGCGTATGCGTTTCATTCATACCGCCACGCTTGGACGGCGGTGAAGCGAAGCGTACGTTACCACCATCGGTTTCGGTGCGCGCATCTAAGGGAAAACGTAGGAGCGCGTGTCCAGCGATGCTTCCATCGTCATCTAACAAAATGTAGCGAGTGTAAGAGACCCGATTCGGGCCAGGCTTCCAGTCGAGGCGATCTTTTTCGGCCTGTTGCACAAATTTGCGGAATTCAGCCGCGTCCCAAAGTCTTTGATTCGGAAACAGCGACGGCAGCGCGGCGGGATCGTATTCCTTGTAGTCGCCGATCATGGAAATGAACGGGATCATGTGCGCTAGTGAGATTTCTTCAAGCTTCATTCAGAATGTCCTATTGCCGCGAATCCGGTTTACCTGCCAGGCCGCCAGCGCACCGGCGAGGGCTCCACCGAAATGGGCCGCGTGCGCAATGCCCCCCGATGACCCGCCTCTTTGCAAAAGCCAAATCAAGATAAGTTCCCACGCGATTTTGAAAACGAAAAGCGTTTTCGCCGAAAAACGCAGCCAGTAAGGACGAAAAAAGAATAAGTACAAAACGCCAACCTTCGTATGTGGAAAACGCAGCATGTAGTAGGCGAGGATGCCAAAAACACCGGCGCTGGCGCCGACCATGGGTACCGTTGTCGATCCCGAGATCAGCCATTCGAAAATCACGCCCGAGAAGTGCGCACCCATCAGTAGACCCAAGAAGGCCGGTGGGCTGATGTCATCTTCGACGTCATCGCCGAAGACCGCGAGAAAATAGAAGTTGCCGACGAGATGAAGAATATTTGCGTGCAGAAAAAACGAAGTGAACCAAGTCAGTCCGCTGATCCGCCAGGGTTCGGCCGACATAAAGCCAAACTGAATCAGCGTGGCGTCCGAGTTACGAGTCATCATATAGACCGCGAGTCCTATGAAAATAATCAGCCAGGTTAACACGGGATAATCGCGCAAAGCGGGACGATTCAATTCTACCGGAAGTCCGGCAATGGCCGGCAACCACTTCCAAATTTCAGGTGGCCCATCGTCGCCAACTGAAATCACCGCGTCGGATTTATACGATCGGGAGTCGGCCAGCTCGGCCAGCGATTTCGCGTATTCGCGCATCTGCTGTGGATTCATTTGGGCCCGCTTGCGCGACTCTTCGAGCTTAGTAAAATCGACCAGTTCACCTTTATCCATCCACATAATGTGACAGGTACGGCAAACATCCAGTTCCACCGGAAAGTCCGAGCCATGAATAACGGGTCTAAGTTTGAGTGCGCAACTGGGACAAGGCCGACCGCCGGCTTCGACGTGGCCGCTTTGCAACCACAGATTGCGGGAGGTCGCTTCTCCGATCAATTTGCGAAGAGTGGCAAATGGCACCATGTGACCCGCACAATTCGTGCAGCCCCAGTAGGATTTTTCATCCAACCGCTGCTTCTTTAGTTTTAGGGCGCATCCGGGACACTGATACATTTGGAACATTGTCACACGGAGAAAACCCTGGCCCCAAGGAAAATTCGTGCGCGCCCGGCCTTTCCCAGTTATAACGTCGTCATGGACCAATGCTATTGCTGCTCTTCAAAACCGTATGCCGAATGCTGCGAACCACTTTTGGAAGGCACGCAAGTCGCCATCTCGCCGGAAGCACTCATGCGTTCGCGCTACTCAGCCTTTTGCACCAAGAATTTAGATTATGTGGTGAACACGACCGATCCACAGGCGCGCCCTGATATGGACCGCGCGTCGACTGAGCAATGGATGAATGATTCTGTATTCACAAAGCTCGACGTCATGCGCGCCACCGATGAAGGCAATAAAGGCATGGTTGAATTTAAGGCCTACTTTCAAATGAACGGCAGCGATGAAGTCCATCACGAGATTTCTAAATTCCGTAAACAAGCGGGCACTTGGTATTTTCGCGACGGTAAGGTTGTGCCCCCGCCGCCCCCGAAATCTTAAACGGGATTAGCTTCGCGCCCACGCGGCGGATTGAATCCGTGCACGCTCTTCAGTTTGTGAACAAGTTCAGGATAAAAGAACGGCTTTTTTAGTGTATCGATCACGTTGGACGAGACTTTCATCGATTCTAAATTATCAACGGCCGAAACCAGCATCACCGGAACACCTTGTCCCAGGTTACGAGCTTTCATTTCGTCGAGAAGCTGTAGACCCGTCATTCCTGGCATGTTGATATCCAAGAGGATAATGTAAAAGTCGTGGTCCCTAAGGATGGCCAGGGCCTCATTGCCATTCTTGGCCGCCATGACCAAGAAACCCTCTTCTTCTAGTGTTGATTGAAACACCTCCAATGTGTCTTCACTATCATCAACGATCAGTATGGAGTTGCGCATATACTTTTTCCCTCCGTGTTTTTCTGGGTGAGTTGCAAAAGCCGCACCCTCCAGTGAGATGATGAGAGGGCTACCGTTGGGGCTTTTGTCCACGTGGAATCCGTTCAAGAGGAATTGGCTTGGGGCTAAATCAGTCCAATTTTTTATCGAACATAATGAAGTGCAGATCCGGCCTTTTGGGTAAACCAACTTCGGGCTGGTCATAGGGGAAGGGTTGGATGATTTCGGTCCGTTGGTAGCCACGGCGCTCGTACCAAGCCATAAGTGTCCCGCGCAATTGAATCACCCCTAATGTCATTTTGGTCGCTCCCCATTCGCGTGCGAAGTTTTCGGCACGATCTAGCATCAGTCGCCCCAACCCACGATCCTGCATTTTGGGCTTCACCGTGAGCATGCCTAGATAACAACCCATACTGCCGTCCACGTCTGATTTTTCAAGATAAACGCAGGCAATGATGGGTAGAGATTTATCTGCGCTTTCGCGCATCACTAAGATCACTTGCCCGAATTCGGGCCGAATCATTTCTTCGGTGCGAGAAACGGTGATGCGTGCGCCGTCTAAATAGTCTGCTTCCGTGGTCCATCCGAAGCGACTGCTGTCGCCACGGTAGGCCGAGTTCACGAGGTCAGCAATTTCCGCCGCCTCCGTGACTTGAGCAGGACGGACGGTCACTTGCGGGCCTCGAGCTCCTGCCAGCGGGCGTACTTCTTTTCGAGTTCAGATTGGCGAAGACCGAGTTCATTCATGATCTCGCCCAGTTTTTTGTGATTCGAGATCACGTTTTGGTCCTGGCTAGCTTCTGTCAGTCGAGCGACTTCTTGTTCTAGCTTTAGAATTTCCGGTTCCATGTTCTCAAGTTCAAATTTTTCTTTGAAAGACATGCGCGATTTTTTTGCGCCCTCGGCCGCGCCGGAATTTTTCGCGCGCAGCTTTAGGCGGACTTTTTCCATCTGCTCGCGGTACCAGGTTTCCCATTGGAAATAGCTGGCAAACTTTTCTAGATGGGGATTCTCGAGCTCGTTCGGGGGGAAGGCCAGAATATGATCGGCGACCGCATCCATAAAGTAACGGTCATGTGTGACCAGAATGACGGCCCCATTGTAATCTTGTAAAGCCCGTTCAAGGACTTCGAGCGTGTCGGTATCTAAATCGTTCGTTGGTTCATCCAGCACCAGGACCTGACTGGATTGCATCATCAATTGTGCTAAGCGCAGGCGAGCTTGTTCGCCCCCTGAAAGCTTGCTGACGGGAAGTTCCGCCTTGATCCCAGGGAACAAAAAGCGATCCAGATAACTGCGCACATGCATCGCTTGGCCTTGAACGTGGACGTAGTCGCCTTCGGGGCAAAGATTCTTCAAAACGCTCTTTGTGTAGTCGAGCGTGTCGCGATTTTGTTCAAAATGGGCGAAGACCAACGGGTCCGCGCGTTTGATCTTGCCCGAATCAGGCGTTTCTTGCCCAAGTAAAATTTTAATTAGCGTCGATTTGCCGCAGCCATTGTCACCGAGAAGCGCTATCCGAGTTTTCTTGGTAATTAACAAATCCAGTTTATCAAAAAGAACCCGTCCATCGTAGCCTTTACTAAGGCCTTCGGCATCCATCAACTTTTGCGGGGAATGTTCGGCTTGGCCGAATTCAATATCCAGTGCGCGCGGGCGATTTTGAGCTTTGAGTGAGTCGACGCTCTCCTTGAGCTCGGCGGCCGCTTCGATGCGGGCGCTCTGTTTGGTTTGGCGCGCGATGGATCCGCGGCTAAGCCATTCGACTTCCCGGCGCAGTTGATTCTTTTGTACTTTTTCGTGACGCTGAAGTGCCTTCAATTCGTGCTCTTTGGCTTCGACGTACATGGCGTAATCACCGTTCACGCTGAGCAGATGATTCGGATTACGGGGATCCAGATCAAGAATCCGATTGGCCACTCGCTGAAGAAACAAACGGTCGTGGGTGATCATCATGACGGCATAGGGCGCTTGCCGTAAGTATTCTTCGAGCCAAAGAATGCCACTGACATCCAAGTGATTGGTCGGTTCATCCAACAAAAGAAGCTCGGGTTCGGTCGCGAGTTCCCGCGCCAAAGCCACGCGCTTGCGCCAGCCCCCCGAAAGTTCTTCGACGAGTTTGTCTTCCACCGGTCCCAGATTAAGGTGAGCCATTATCTGCATTGCTTTGGCGATGCCTTCGTTTGGGTCTTCTAATTTTTCAAGGATGGCGGACATGACCGTCGCACCTTCCGGAAAGGTGGGCGTTTGATCCATAAAACCGATGCGCAAGCCCCGCTTGCGCGACACATTGCCGCTGTCGGCTTCGGTCAGACCTGCAAGTATGCGTAGCAGAGTCGATTTTCCCGCCCCGTTCGGGCCGACTAAGCCCACGCGCTCACCTTCGCCGATGCCAAAGCTAACGTCTTTAAACAAGGTTCGGCCCGAAAAGCCTTTTTCCAACTTATGAGTATTGAGTAAGATCACGGAGGTCCTTTATTAAGAGACCTCCGACCCTACCTTATGTGGACCAGACTTTCCAGCGATCTATTGCTTCTTCGAGACGCCGACGTACATCAGACTGCCTTCTTTGATCTTGTCCAAAACGCCGTCTTTTACGTTCCAATCGAGAGTGATGCAACCCCAACTTAGGCCTTGGATTTTGGCTTCTTCTTTGACGCCGTCCCAACCGTGAAAAACGATGGCGCGCTGGCGAATATTTGAATTTGAGGATTCCAATCCGTCGAGGCGGATCGAACGTTTGAATTTCCCGCTGTAAACCTCGGCGGTGCGCACGAAGCCAAGGGAGCTTTTGCCGGACCCATTCACGTTGCCAAAGCTATCGGCGAATCCGTCCTTATTCTTATCCGAATTCAAGCCGTGCGTTGTCCAGTGCTTAATCACTTCGCCGGAGATCATATCGATAAGGAAGAAGCGCTGCTGGTTAGAACGCTTTGAGAAATCGACGATTGTGATGTAGGCCTGATTCGGAAAGCGTGATTTGTTGGCGTCAAAGTAGACTACCGTTTGTTCTAGTAAATCTGTCGGCACTTCGCGCTTGGGATCGAGATGCGCATATTGCGAAAGTATCTGCTCACGTTGCGCGGCACTTAACGATTGGGGGCTGATTTGTCCGGCAAAGTCGCGCTCGATTTGTTTACGTGCGGCCTCGATTTCTTCGGGACTTTGAAGATCGTAACCTTCAGGAGAGTCCATGGTCATGGGCTGCAGGGAATTTGAAGATACCGTGAGTGATGCAAACAAAAGAGAGCAAGCGACGAGCGCTTTCAAGGTTTCAAAAATGCGAAACATAATTCCTCCGGGCTGATGGTCCATTCGCTGCGTATAAACTTGTATCGGTAGCCCCAAGGATATTTAAACGGGCAAGTCAGAACACGTTTATAAGATACGGTGCTAGCCTTAGGTCGCATGTCCCTGGATTATTTTTAGACGCTCGTCGCGCTCAATTATGCGAACGGCTTTGTGTCCGCATCACCGCTTTCTATGTCTCAGCTGGAAGGCGTGTTTTCAACGTCACTGGGCGAAGGGCCTGCGCTAAACTGGTACGGTTTGAGTGAAAAAAATTTGAAAAAATAAAAGGGTACGCTTGTTGAACTATAAAAATAATTGCTGTACTTGTTGGCCATGCGTCCCGTGGTTGTTCCGTTTTTTATTTTCATCAACGCCGCGATTTATGTGCTTTGGTCTTTCGAGACTTGGCAGCCGTTTATGCTCGAAAATTTTGCCGTAAGTTGGGATCTCGTGCAGGACGGGCACTACGTGAATCTAATCACCTCTGTCTTTTCACATAATTTTTTGATTCATATTTTGATCAATATGTTTGTACTTCACAGTTTTGGTTCGATTATGGAACAAGTCTTGGGCCGGTGGCGCTTCATAAATTTTTACCTCGCCGCTGGCGCGATCAGTTCTTTGAGTCACTGCTTTGTTTCGGCCTTCTTGGTGGAAAAGCCCCAGATGTTGGCCGTGGGTGCTTCGGGATCGATTTCGGGATTAGTACTTTTGTTTTCGCTTATGTACCCGCGCGAGAAGATTCTGCTCTTCGGACTTATTCCACTGCCGGCGATGTTCGGCGCATTGGCATTTATCGGTCTTGATGTTTGGGGCGTTGTGGCTCAAGCTCAAGGCGGCGGATTGCCTATTGGTCATGGGGCCCATCTTGGCGGGACCTTCACGGGTATCATTTATTATCTTTTCATTTTACGCCCACGATTGAAACGATAGGCTAACCGGGTTAGCGTTGTGAATCGGGGGAATGATGTTCAAGACAATTTTAGTTATTGTGTTTTCCGCTTCAATCGCGCGGGCGGGGATTAGAACCGTGGGCCAGTTGAAAACTGAACTGAAAGACGGTTCATTCACCGTCACGATAAAAGACGGATTTCACATCAACGAGAAAGCGCCGAATTCGGTGAACATTGATGGCAATACCATGAAAGCCACTAAGTTGTCGGCCCGCGAAGTTCAATTCTCGAGCTTGCCGAAAGAATTTAAGAGTGGCCTTGCCTCCATCTATGTTTGCGATGATGCGGTCACTTTTTGCGAGACTTCCCAGATAGATATGAAGACCGGCACCGAAACTTTGCCCGTCGCGCCCCCGGCGCCCGAGAAAAACGCCAAGAAGAAAAAGAAGAAAAAAGGCGAAGTGACTGCACCGACGAAGGGCCTTCCGAACAAACATGGATTTTACGAAGATGAATATGATTTCGCGTTGAACGAGGCCAAAACCAGTAAGAAATTGCTGTTGGTCGACTTTTCCGCGCGCTGGTGCCCCGGCTGCGTTCGCTTGGAGATGGAAACCTTTCCAACCGAAGCTTTCAAAAAATTGACCGCCGACTTCGTGAAGGTGAAAGTGGACGTGGATCGATTTGAAAACTCCGTGCTGGCGGAAAAATTCGTGATCAAGGGGATTCCCACCCTTCTCGTTTTGACGGCCGATCAAGAAGAAATAGGCCGCATAGTCGACTACCAGCCGATGGATCGAATGACCCAGTTTTTTAGTTCCATTGCGGCCGATCCCGTTAGCTTGCGCGAGTTGGCGGATAAAGCCCGTGAAAAGGATCCAGAAATTCTCCTTCGCTTCGGCAAGCGTTTGCTTGCTGCCGGTCGCTCGGGTGAAGCGCTCGAGACTTTGAAGCAGATTAAACCTCCGCCGCCCGAGCTATTGACGGCCCAGGTAAATGCTTACCCAAAGGACATTAAGGTCTTGAAGGCGGCCATCAAAGAGGAGCCCAATTCCTCTCGCTCGATCGGTTGGAGATCTTCATTGGTCGGTCTGATTGACCGCTTCGACGAAAAAATTAAGATTCGCAATGAAGGAGTGAACCTTGCCGACGAGCTCCTGGCGAATCCAGAAAAATTGAAGGAAGCCGTAAAGACCGACGAGGTGGGTGAATTCACAGACTTCGAAGCTTTCTTGGTGGCCATGGCGCGCGCCGATTTGATTGAATCCGCCGGCGGTTCTTCCGCAGAAACCGATGCGGCGTGGAAGAAAGCGGCGCAGACCGCGACCTCATTGAAGATCCCCGAGCGCAACGTCGGCGTTTCCATGCGGCACCTGATCGTATTGACCAAGGCCAAAGAGTATCAGACCGCCGACAAGCTGGCGCGGCGCTTGGTGAAATCGGATCCTAAGAACCCCGAATTGCAGCGTCGTCGTTTGCGTCTTTTGTTCGAGCTGAAAGATTTCGACGGTGCCGTGAAGCTGGGAAAGAAAGTCATCGCCGATTCTTACGGGCGCAACGAATTCTGGGCGGCCGAAACCGTGGCGAAGGCCTTTGTTCAAACGGGAAAGAAAAAAGAGGCTCGTGAGTTTATCGATTCTTACCTAAGCCGCGCCGAGATGGACTGGCCAAATATGAAGGAAACCCGCAAAACGATGGAAGAGTTGCGTCTAAGGGTACCGAACAGTTAGCATTAAGGAACGGGGGGCTTATGTCCTTAAAAGCTTGGGTTTATTTGTCGGTACATCCGGGTCTAAAAGTGAAAATCGATCGCGAAGACTTGAAGCGTGTGAACGAACATAGCTGGCGAGTCACGAAGGGCACGACCGGTCGTCGCCGCGTGGTCACGTCCATTCGCGGTCCATTGGGGGTTAAAACGATAACCCTCGGCAGGTTCTTGATGAAGCCGCCCAAGAATAAACAGGTATATCCCCGCCGATTCAATGAAGGTCTGGATTATCGAAAGTTCAATTTGGTGGTCTGCACTCTATCCGAGCGACAAAGATTACTGCCGAAGAAGCGGACGAAATCCACCTCTGAATACCGGGGTGTGTCTCGCACCCAAGGTAAAAAGTGGCGCGCGGGTATTGAAGTGAATGGAAAGTCGATCAATTTAGGATTATTCAAAAGTGAGCAAGCGGCCGCCGAGGCCTACAATAAGGCCGCGCGAAAAAACTTCGGCGACCTTGCCTTTCAAAATCAATTGGGAAAGCGTGGGGGCAAGCGCTCGGGCGACTAACGAAGCATGCAGCCCGCGACCGTCAAATCGATTTCACGAGCGGCATTCAAGCAAGAGTAAACGCGGTAAGTTTGTTGGCCGTAGCTATACCCCTTAACGAATTCGACTTTACCGGTTTCATCGATTTCGCAGGGGTTATTCATCGTGCAACGGCGGCCACTTTCGTTGCCGGTGTTGTTCACGCCGACCACCTGACGTGTTGATGTTTCGATGATGGGGGAACCGGACGTGCCACCGAAAACCTCGCAGCCGGGGCGTGTGTAGCGAATAGAATCATTCATGGTGTAGCCGCCCTCGACCAATTGATAAACGAAGGTCTCGATCGAGCAGCGAAAGCCTCGGCTCCAGTAACCAGAAATCACTTCGATCGGCGTGTTCAAGGCGGGACGTTGTGAAGATAAGATCAGCGGACGAACGTTAAAGCGCGAAAGGATTTGCGCGTAGGTTTCGTTCACGCGGTAGATAGCCATATCCGTGCCGGTCATCGTTCCGAAGAGAATCATATTGGCGTTCAAGCGACCCGCGGTTCCCCCCGACGAATTCATCAGAGTAAAACGGCGGCGGCTAGTTTCCCGGTAAACGTGGCGGCCTGGATTGGGAAACCCTTCTTCCATGCAATGGCCATTGGTTAGCACCAGCGCCTGATCCGAATCTTCGGCATTTTCTAAGCGGATCAAGCTGCCCGAACAATTCGACAGCTGCACGATGCCCTCGAAGTCGAAATCCGCCAGCATGTGCGTGGGTAACGACATCATGCGCATGTTTTTTGGCGGAAGCGGGAACGCAAAAGCCGGGATCGAAACAAAAAGCGATAGAACAACTAGAATTAGGCGCATGAAATTCCCCCTACCGGAATTCTAAGCGCGTGCGTACGTACGTTTCGAGCAAAACCTTAAGCGATCTGGATCTTAGGCTAGTTTCTGGAAAAGTTGATCGGCTCAATTTTTTTGGATTTTGAGAAAAGCTTCGCGTAAAGTTGCGATAGCATAGGACCTATTTAAGAAGACGAGGCATGGATTTGGAGTCGCTTTTTTCACGCGCGGGAACGATTGCAATGGATGAGGTGCTTAGAAAGCCTGCGCTGTTCGCTTTTGATTTCGATGGAACGATCGCGCCCATCGTCGATAATCCCAAAGACGCTGTCACTCTTAAAGTTTTAAGACCGCCGCTGTGTAAGCTCGCTTCCAAAGCGCACGTTGCGATTGTTTCGGGACGGGGACTGAAGGACGTGAAGTCGCGCCTTTATTTTCGCTGTGATTTTGTCGTAGGCAACCATGGTCTGGAAGGATTGTCGAAGTTCCGAGCCAAGGGAGAAAAGGCGAAAAGGATCTGCCGCAAGTGGACGGCACAATTGAGCCAAAGACTTGCCGACCTGCACCCCAAAAGTGGAATCTTCGTCGAAGATAAATGTCATTCTCTGACCCTACATTACCGGCACGCGAAAAATCCATCGCAAGCGGTGAGGTGGCTCGAATCCGAAATCGACAACTTATGGCCCTTGCCCCGCGTGGTTGGCGGCAAAGACGTTTTTAATTTATTGCCGAAAGGGTCACCCCACAAAGGTTCGGCCTTGAAGGCTTTAATGAAGCACTTCGCGTGTCCCCACGCAGTTTTTGTCGGCGATGACTTGACCGACGAAGATGCTTTTCGTGAAAAGGGAAAAATCCTTTCCGTCCTTGTGGGCCGTCGTAAGGATTCTCTCGCTAAATTCTTTATCCGCGACCAAGATGAAATGTTGAAAATGTTGAACGAATTTTTGCGGAGGATTTTATGAATGTTGTGGTGACCGTGGCTTCACACCGATTCAGGTAAAGGCCCCCGACCTTGGGCCAGTGTCTTGAGCGCTGCGCAATTTACGCCGATATATAGGAGAAGGGCGCTCTCAATACGAGGCGTAACTCATGACCGCACGCAAGTTAAAGACTTTGACGTCACGTAAAGAAAAGCCGGTGGATGTTCTGACCACGAACTCAGATCTTCCGGGTGTACTGGGATTTGTCGAATCGTTGTTTAGACGTTTTCGAACCCTAAGCTTTGCGTTGCTTCTGACTCCGCTGATGCTTGTGTGTTGCGCCTGTGTTGGTCTAGCCGCGGGTTGTGGGCTTTTTGTTTTCGATTTGTTTAAATCGGCGTCGGCTTCTTGGCCATTGGTGTTTCAATATGTGGCTATGGGTTGCGGACTGTCGTTCGGCTATTTCGTGTATGGAATCACTCTGATTTTTATAATCCCAGCAGTGAATTTCATAATGCCGTTTCGCGTGAAAGCGTTTCGAGGTCCTTGGTATTCGCTGCAAGCGATCCCATGGTTTGTGCACAACGCTTTGACCTATATGGTGCGCTACACCTTTTTGGAGTTCCTGACTCCTTCGCCATTAAATGTTTTGTTCTACCGCATGATGGGCGCAAAGATCGGCAAGGGCGTGATGATCAATTCAACCAATATTTCTGATCCAGGGTTAATCACTCTTGGCGACTACGTGACCGTCGGCGGGAGTGCTACGATCTTTGGCCATTATGGACAAAAGGGTTATCTGATTGTCGCACCGGTGGTGGTCGGCGATTACACCAACATCGGTTTGAAGGCGAGTATCATGGGTGGAGTCATCGTGGGCAAGAACGTCACGATCAAACCTCATACGGCTTTATTGCCGAAGACGGTTGTCGCAGACGGCGAGACCGTTTAGTGCTCTAAGATTCCCGACGCTTGGGCAGGGCGATCACGATAAAGGCACCGAGCACCGCCGAGGCCCCAACGATCTGAAGGGGCGAAAAGCTTTCCCCAAGTAGCAAGACGGCCAATAAAATTCCGGTCACCGGCTCAGCTGTGCTCAAAACAGAAGTCTCCCAGTTTTTCAATTTCTTTAAGCCGGCGAGAAATAGGGACATGGCGAAGACTGAGCTGATAAGGGACATGCTGCAAAGGAGCAGCCAGTTTCCTGCGACCACGTCTTCGAAGCGTTGAAATTCACGCCAGTGGATTGCCGTTAGGACTGCGCCGGCCGAGAGCTGAATGTAGGTCACGGCGGCAAGGGCATCGGTGTTTTTCAGAAAACGACTCGAAGCTAAAATGTAGATTGAATAGAAGAAAGCGCTGGCCAGTCCAAACAGTATCGCGTTGGGGTTCAGAACTTCGAAGTCTCCCCAAATCAACATGACTAGGCCGACCATCACCAGGGGCAGCGCCAGCCATCGATCTTTTGAGATTTTTTCGCCAAAGCATAGCCATGCTCCGCCGGCTACGATCAAGGGATAAGTGTAAAGCAGTAACACGGTCAGCGAAGCCGAAAGACCTTTCAAGGCCTGAAAATAGCAGCTTGAGAAAACCGCGTAGCCTAAGATGCCAAGTATGGCGCACACACCTAATTCACGACTGGAGAGTTTAAGAGATTGGGGACCGGTCACCAAGAGAAAGGCCAAGAGCATTAAGCCGCCGAAGGTGAAGCGCAAAGAAAGCAATTCGCCCGGCGATAAACCATTCGCGTAGGCCATTTTGCCAAAAATCCCTAAGAATCCAAAACACAATCCCGAGAGCAGGATCTGTGTAATACCGATTTTGCGTTCGCTTTTGTGGGCCGTCATGTTAGGTCTTCGATTATGTATGAAATTGCAGTGTTTGAGAACCCTACCGGGCAAAGTTGTGCGTTTTTACCACAGGTGATGGAGCTGAACGCTCAAATATTCGGCCAACCAAAAACAGAAAGCGTTTTTCAGAAAGCCCACAATCGAAAACGAAGCCTCTTATGCGTAGCCCACGTTGGCTCCGAAGTGGCGGGATTCAAGTTAGGTTACGAATCCGACCCAGACAAGTTTTACAGTTGGATCGGAGGCGTGAAGGACAGCTTCCGCCAGCAAGGGATCGCATCGGCACTGATGAAAGCTCAACACGAATGGGTGAAGCGTCAAGGCTACGCACGGGTTCAGACGCGGACAAAAAACATTTGGCGGGAAATGCTTATTTTAAACCTGCGGCATGGCTTCGATGTGATCGGGACCTACTCGGACGATAAGGGTGAGCCGAAATTGATTTTGGAAAAGAGGATGGACTTATGCCTGAAGTTCGCATTGTGAACGCAGTTGAAAAAGACGTTCCCCTTATTCTTTATTTCATTCAACAACTCGCTGAATACGAAAAGCTCAGTCATCAAGTTGTAGCTACGCCTGAGATTTTAGAGAGAAGCCTTTTTGGTCCTAAGGCTAATGCAGAAGTCCTTTTTGCCGAGGTCGACGATAAGAAAGTCGGCTTTGCCATCTTCTACACCAATTTCTCCACATTTTTAGGCCGCCCCGGAATTTATTTAGAAGACTTGTTTGTGCTGCCTGAAGCGCGCGGAAAGGGTATTGGCAAAAAGCTTTTGGCCCAGTTGGCAAAGCTGACGCAAGAACGCGATCTCGGCCGTCTGGACTGGGCGGTCTTAGATTGGAATAAACCTTCCATCGATTTTTATGACAGCATCGGCGCGAAGCCGCTGAGCGATTGGATCACTTATCGTTTAGAGGGTGATGCACTTAAGTATCTGTCCACGCTCGCTCCTTAGCGGTAATCGGGGCTGGTACAATCGCGTTTATCTTTATGCTTCGCACTGCAAAAAAGGCTCCGACATAAAAAACCGGCCCGTCTTTTGGACGGGCCGGTGGATTCTATCAGCTTCGGGCGTTCCTACCTAGGGAGACAGTTGCGCCAGAGATTCAATCATCAGTGCGTAAAAGGCGGGCTGTTGGAATCCGCCATCCACGAACTTTTGAATCGTTTCGTTACCTAAAGCTTTCGCCAGCTTTTCGATATCGTTTAAATCCTCAGTTTTTTCGGTCGTGATGACTTTTTGAAGTTGTTCCGCAGACATCTGTCCCAGCAGACTGACGGTGCGGAAGTTACTCAGTAGTTGTGCCGATACCAACGCATTGTTGAGCGCGAAGTAACGGCGGCTGCCGATGTCGACCGCCAAATAATCTTGTGGGCGTCCATCGTCGGGTAGGAAATCGCGGATGCGGAAAGCCCCGACCACGAGATCGGATAAACCTTGATGCGCTGGGCTCGGGATCAAGCTCAACATCTTCCGCAAAAATTCCTTATGGAAGACGGTGTTCTCGGTGCCCAGGCCAAGGATCGCTCGGGCATTGCCGTCGAGCGAGACCGGCATCAAGTGGGAATTGCTCATTTCACTTGCGTCGTAAAGCTTGTAAGCGATGTTCAGGTCCGCGGTGCCTGCTCCGCCCACAATGCGGAAGTTTACGGGCCCGGAAAGTTCATCGGTCACCAGCTGTTGCATGGTCTCTAAAATGGGTCCGCGCAGTTCACTGATATTCAAGAAATTCTCGGTTGAGTTGTCGAACAAGGTCGATCCCAACTGACGACTGAACAAATAGTGAGCCGCGAGCAGCTTATCCATCCAGATTCCGCGCACGTCGATTTCGTCCGCGAACGACGCCATCGGGTGATTGGCGTTCGGGTCTTTGCGCGACTGAAAGCTTTTCCCACCTTCGGCTACGACCATAAACCTGTCGTTTAAGCGCACTTCGGTGGTGTCGAAGCAGCTGACCGCGCGTTTGCTAAGGGCGCGAACAGGGAGGACCGCGATGATTTGTGTGGGATTCGCCGTTTCAGAAACCGCGCACATTAGGTCGGGCGTTTTCAAAATGTTGAGGTAAAACTGCCCCGCGATTAAAGTGGCGGCCTTCAGTTCTTTCAAGAATCCGATGCTTTCCCATTCAGGGGCATCTTCGGCCAAATCGAAGGTGTTCTTGATGCTTTCAAAGCGTTCGAACATCAAGCGCATGTTGAACATGGTGTCGTCGATTGCGCCCAATTGCGCCGAATCTTTTTGCAACGAGAAGCGCAGGCGTCCGTTGCGGAAGTTCGAACGCTTATACCGTTCTTCGTAGGCGCGGACATAATGCTGAGCGATCTCTAGTAAATTCGTGCCCTCATCGAAGCGATTGCAGTTCGGGTTGGCGTCGGCGTGCTCGTCCGTACAGAAAGCATAGGGCTTAAGTTCGAGTGCAGGCTGAGTGCGCAATTCTTGGAGCGACACGGTGCGACCGTCGGCTAGATCCACTTGACCTGCGTAGCCGTATTTAAGTGCGGCGATGTCGTATTTCCCCATCACGCGAAGTTCGTTCGTCGTTTTGTAAGCGTAGTCCATGATGGAAGAATACTTCGCCTCGCGGGTCACGTTCATCGCTTTCAATTCTTCCGCCGAATAGAAGTTCTCCTTGTCTTCGCTGCCGGCAAAGTTGTGACGCAAACCCAAGTTGTGGCCTAACTCGTGCACCAAAGTCGGAACCCAGACGTGCGGGACGACCAGAGCGATGACTTCGCTTTTTTCTGCCTCGCTTAATGCAGCCCAATACTTCAGCCCAAATTTTTCGATGGCTTCGTCAATTCCGCTTCCGAAAGCGGCATCAAAATTAAATTCTTCTGCCGGGTAGCCAAGCTGTTTCGAAATCAGCTCCATCCTCTCTTTCAAGTTCTTGGCGTAGATATTGTGCGCAAGGGGATTGACCGCAAACTCACGCAATTTCGCCTCAGAAACTCCGCCCAAGACGATATCTTCGAGGTCGATTTTACCGAGCGAAAGAATGGCGGCTTTTGATGCCGCGGACTTGGAAGTCATCTGCGCATTGGATTCAGTACGCCCTTTGGTTTTTAGCTGAAGGGACGGCGCCAAAGTCAGCTTTGCCACCTTGACGGTACCAGCGGCGGCTTCTTCGCGCTTCTCGTCGACCATTTCGTCGTACGAGTACTTCACGTACTTTTTAATCGTACCTAAGTACATGACCACGCGTGCATGAACAATTTCACCCGTCAAAGGATTCGACGCGTGCGGGCCGTAGCCGATGACGCCGATGGCTTGCGGGTCTTCGACCAAGACGATCGAATTCACGCGGATATCACCGGGTGAAAGTCCTTTGACCGGATCACGAAGGTCGATGCGCAAGGCGGTACCCGCTTTTTCTAGCGAGGTATTGACCGTCTTTACGGCATCAAACGTGGCCTGGCGAAGGGCCGCGTTTTCAGGCTTAAGGAAAGCGTCGCTTAAATAATAGACGACCTTGCGGTTTGGATTCCAACGATCGAACAAGAACGAACGGCTGCCGGCCGTGTTGTTGTTGTCGATGTCCAGCTGATCCTTCTGCGTGGCGAAGAAACCGAAATTGTTTTCGTCAGTCCGGGTGTAAGAAGCCGGCACGTAATCTGGCGACGTTACGCTGGATAGCTTCGCGAAAGAATACTGATAGCGGACGGTAAACGTCAGATCAGCGACGTCCTCAAGATCAGCCCAATTCGCACACAAGGACGATCCTTGATAGGTTTTTTCCATGGTCAGATTGATCGCGTCCTTGACCATCTCGGCCTTGATA
This sequence comes from Pseudobdellovibrionaceae bacterium, assembly GCA_040381635.1. Taxonomy (GTDB): domain Bacteria; phylum Bdellovibrionota; class Bdellovibrionia; order Bdellovibrionales; family UBA1609; genus JALHOQ01. The sequence continues at coordinate 2,563 of JBEIHA010000004.1, read as the reverse complement.
AAGTCCGAACTGACCTCTTTGTAACAAGCGCCCATAGAAAAGAAATTAGTGATCTCGACCGGCAAGAAAGTAATCTGCTGAAGGGCAAGCTCTTCGGGCTTGAGCGTGAAGAACTTCTTTTTATCCCACTTGATGTCGTTGTTTTCCTCCTCACGGCGTGTGCAATCACCGAAATCATCCTCGGCGCATTTGTAATCCGTGTGCACGATCGGAATCGATAAGACCGCGGACGCATTGGTTGGGTTGTCGGAGAATCGGCCGTCTTTTTCAGGCTCGATGACTTTCAAAGCCTTTTCGGTGAATACGAAGCGCACGCGCTTCGCATCGCCCATCCAATGTGGACGCGAAGCCCCGGATCTGCGGGTGCTTTCCAAAGTGGAAGCGACGTAGAGATAATCTGTCTTGGTGTCGACGATGGATTTCTCTTCTTGCTTTACGCCAAGCTCGGGCTTGGGAACGGCTTTGTACGGGCGCTCTTTCGTGCAGCCCGCGATGGTCAACAGACTTAATGCCGCGAGAGCGGCTTGTCTGAATGGATGGTTACGCATGTGTGATTCCCCCCTAAGGAACTAAACATTCTATTTAAAAACTAAAACTAAAAGACAGCGCGGACGTTGGCGTAGATGACCGAGAAATTTCCGTCAAAGACCGAAACATTATAGTCCGTTCCGTTGGCCCTTAAGGCATCGCCGGCGTTGGTGTGGCCAACGGTGACGCTTAAATCTTTGTTGTGCTGATAAGTCATCGATTGGCCGATGCTGAACTGCGTACGTAGTGAGTTCTGATATGTGCGCGCATAAGTGTAGTCACCGTCCACTAATATAGAGAGCTTCGGAAGAATCTCTTTTTCGATTCCTGCGTAGCCGGCGGTGCTGTAGCTGGTATTGGCGCCACCACGAGAATTGCGGTCGAAGGTGTGGGTGTTTTTGGTCATGTAGAGTCCAAGAACGGTGACGAAAGGCGAACCCAGAACGGTCCAATTGGTGAGCAAGGTAGGTTCCAACACCAAACTGCCATTGTAGGTGTTGCGCTTACGGTCCTCGACATTGGTGGGCAGGCGCAATCCGCCGGAAGCGATCAGGATGGTGTCATCTGTCAAAATGAGCGGGATATGACTGAGTGAAAGTTTTGAATTGCCGAGGCGAGTTTCGCGCTCTTGCTCGAAATTTTGGATGATGGTGTTAGTTAAGGACAGACGATAATTCGAGCCCAGTTTGTAACTTGGACTGAAGATCAATCGACCCTCAGCTTCGCGTCTTTCGGATCCGCTTTGGTAGAGGTTGCTGGCGGTTTGTGCCAGCACGGTGACTTGAAGGCGCTTCGGGCGTTTCATCTCGGCCGTCAATTGGTTGGTCGATGCATGCGCGTGCACTACATAAACTAATATCCCAAGAACGAGCAGTGTCGATCTCACTATGCTTTCCCCCGAAAGTCTTCAGAATCGGTATCCCCCTGACACCGTCCAGCGCTTAATACAAGTTTCGGGCCAGTTTATTCGGAGCCATAAAGCCACTTAGCGGGACTTATGAGATCCATAATCGGGAAAGCTTAAAATTGTTTTGTTCGCAAGAGTACGAGCGTGCAGGCCTCTTCGACCGCGACGCCGGATTTTTTTAATTCGTCCTGCAGAGGGGGATTTTCGCTCCCTGGATTGAAGATCACTCGGCCGGGCTTTAAGGCTAAAATGTCGGACTTCAATTTTGTGGAGATGTCTGGCCCCACGTACATCGTCAACGTGTCGATTTTTTCGGGGATGTCTTTGAGCGTGGCGTAAGTCTTTACACCTTCGAGTTCCGTAAACTTTGGCGAAACGGGAAAAGTCGTGTGGCCGTAGTCCTTGAGCATCTGGAAGGCGAGATAAGAATAGCGGTTGGTGTTTTTCGAAGCCCCCAAAATCGCGATGTTCATTTAGTCTCCCTTAAGCAACAGCACCCTAACCGCGACCCTAGCGAAGATCAAGACGAAGGCGGCCGTGTCGTAAGGCGTGGAATTCGGGCGAGTGGCTAGTTCGAAAGTGGACTCCTTGCTCAGTCGTTCTTGTTGAAAGTTTGGTCCGCATTCCGAATTGCAAAAAAATATCCGGACGGTGGAAGAAGATGATTTTGCGGATACAGAATGATAAACAAAATTTAAATGTACGAAAATTTTGGTTGAAGGGATTGAAAAAAATGAAAATGAAGCCATTCACTCCAGAGCAGGCGGCGATTCATTCGCGCGCGCTGACGGTCAGTTCGAGTTATCTAAAATTAGAATTCGAAATGATAGATGTCCTTAGTGATGCGGAGCGGACAAAGTTGTTTCACCGGCTCGGCTACCCAAGTTTGTTCAGGTACGCGGTCGATTGCCTGGGATTGAGTGAAGCGATTTCATACGCCCTGATCTCAATTGCGCGAAAATCTAAGGAAGTTCCAATTTTGAAAACCTCGGGACTCACTGTTTCCAAAGCCAGTCGAATTGTTTCGATTCTAGACCGCGGAAACGCTCGCGAGCTGATTAAGTTCGCTAAAAATCATACTTCAAAGCAAATTGAAGCCGAGGTGGCGCGAAGAAATCCAAAAGCAGC
>JBEIHA010000003.1:0-29082 GCA_040381635.1 Pseudobdellovibrionaceae bacterium | reverse complement strand
TCATGCAGTTCTTTAGCGGTCTTCTTCATCATTTTTTCGAGCTTCGCACGCTCATCGTTCAACTCTTTGATGTTCTCGTCGTGTTTTTCCAGCGATTCGATCTCGGCGACGATTTCGTCATGGGCTTTCAGGATTTCGTCGACGCCTTTGCCAAATTTCTTCTGTAGCTTTCGCAATGAAGAAAGACGTTCTTCCATTTGATTGAGCTCGGCCGGATCGGCGTCCAAGTTTTTGCCGTAATCGCGCAATTCGTAAATGCCATCTTCGAGCAGAGTTTTCGCTTCCTGTAGAGGAGCTAAACGCTTACTTAATTCGGGATCTAGTGAATTCAATTCTTGTCCGCGCTGAAGGACCGTGTGCAAACCGACCATCACGGCATCATCATTGGCGTAAAGCGCGTCGACGCTGGCCCCGACGAATTCGATTAAACGGGTGGAGTGGCGCATGCGTGAAACGCGCGCTTCGAGTTCGGCTTCTTCGTTGGGTTTAAGATCCAAAGCCTCGATTTCGTCGCGCTGAAAGCGCAAGAAATCCAGACGTTGTTCGCGCGACCGGTTAGCTTCCTCTAATTTTTTGATTTCAATATCGATTTCGTGAAAGCGCGCGAACATCTTTTCGAAATCCGTGCGCAAATTCCAAGTGCCGGCGTACAGATCCAAAATTTCAAGATGATAGGCCCTAGATTGCAAATGCCGGTTGTCGTGCTGACCGGTCATTTCGATCAAGGGTGTGGCGCGACCGGTCAGCGTGATTAAAGGTGCGACGATGGAGCGAAGCGAAGCTAAAGGGGAAAGAGCCCCATTCAAATAAACTTTGCCTTTGCCTTGATTTGAAATAATCCGGCGGACCACCAAAGTTTCGTCCGAGATATCCAGGCCCAACTCTTCGAGCTGTTGCAAAACATCGGGACGATCCGAAAGATCGAAGTAGCCTTCGATCACCGCGGTGTCTAAGCCAGACCTAACGATGTCGGCTTCGGCCTTTTCGCCCATCAAAAGACTTAGGGATTTGAGCAGCACGGATTTTCCCGCACCCGTTTCACCGCTCAAGATATTAAGGCCTTCACCAAAAGTGAGAGCGAGATTGTCGATGATCGCGAAGTTTTGCACCTTAAGTTCGATCAGCACTTTAAGCCCTCTCTCCGAATTTCAGCTTCTCTTTGAGGAGACTGAAAAAGTTGTGCCCCACCTTACGCAAGAACAAATGATCATCGGGGTGCCGGTCGACCCAAACTTCGTCGTTCGGTCCGATTTTCGCTTTTTTCACTCCGTCCAAAGTCAGCACGGCTTTTTTGCCCGCACCCAAAATCGAAAACTGGACTTTGCGTTTATCGGGAAAAATAAATGGCCGCGAGGTCAAAGAATGCGGACAAATCGGCGTCACCACCAGCGCGTCTACTTCGGGATGCAAAATCGGTCCGCCCCCGGCCAAGTTATAGGCCGTCGATCCCGTGGGCGTGGCCACGATCAATCCGTCCGCCTTGATGGTGGTGATTGGCAAGCGATCTACGGTCATCGCCAAGTGAATCAACTGGCTGGTCGGACCACGTTCAATGACCAAGTCGTTCAGGCAGGCGAATTCGTCGCGCACTTTATTGCCCGAGCGCACCTGCACGTTCAGCATCGAACGGCGTTTCACTTCCAGCTTTCCATCAAGAGCCAATTCCACCATCGGAAAAAGATCTTGCACACGCGTGACCGTCAAAAATCCAAGACCACCCATGTTCACGCCCAGAAGCGGAACTCGTTCGGGGCCAAGCATGCGCACGGCTTCCAGATATGTCCCGTCGCCACCTAAAACCACGACCAGATCCAAGATCTTGGCGTTGCGCATACGAAGTGCTCCGTCGATTTTCTGATCGGGATGAGAGAACACTTTCACTTTGCGGTCTTTCAACCAATGGCAAAGTTCACGCGCCGACGACAACGCGGAGGGAGTCGCCCGGCGATAAACCACGGCGACCGATTTAATTTTTTGCTTATAAAGAACAACGCCTCGAGCGGACATCAACTTTCAAGCAATCCATCCCGGCGGAGTAAGGCCTCCGGATCGGGCGAGCGTCCACGAAACTTTTCGTAGAGCCGCATGGGATGGTCGCTTCCCCCTTTGGAAAGAATAAACTCTTCGAATTTCTGAGCGGTCTCAGGATCGAAAATCCCACGCTCTTTGAAAAACTCGAAGGCGTCTGCGTCTAGCGCTTCGGCCCATTTGTAACTGTAGTAGCCCGAAGCGTATCCGCCACCAAAAATATGGCCGAAACTGGTGGAAATATTCGTGCCCGCAACTTTTGGCAGCAATAAGCTGTCTTTGGTGGCTTGGAGTTCGAAATCCGCGACCGTCACACCCTTCGGCGGCGGATGGGTGTACCAGGCCATATCCAGCAGCGCGAAATTGACTTGGCGCATGGCCGCGTAACCGACCAGGAATTTTTGCGAGTTCTTCAAGCGCTCGACCAATTCCATCGGGATCAATTCGCCGGTTTTGTAATGATGAGCGAAGAGTTCTAGCGATTCTTCCTCTTCAGCCCAATTTTCTAAAATCTGCGACGGTAATTCGACGAAGTCCAAATACACATTCGTTCCGGCCAGCGACCGGTATTCCACTTGGCTCAACAGCGAGTGCAAAGCATGTCCGAATTCATGGAAGAGCGTCGAAACTTCGTTGAAGTTCAAAAGCGAGGGCTGATCGGCTGTGGGCTTCGAAAAATTACAAACGATCGAAACATGCGGGCGCATGCGTTGGCCGCGGAAGACACCTTGCTCGTAAAAATTGGTCATCCATGCGCCTTGCCCCTTCGAAGCACGGGGAAAGAAGTCCGCGTAGAACAAACCGATCATTTGGCGTTCGGGACCCTCTTTGTAAACTTCGAAAACCTTCACGTCCTCGTGATACAGGGGATACTCTTTGGTCTCGACAAATTTTAGTCCGAACAAGCGGCGCGCGTGTTCGAAAACGCCGTGCAAAACATTTTCGAGTTTGAAGTAGGGGCGCAATTGCTCTTCGTCGAATTGATATTTTTTCTCTTTCAACTTTTCGGCGTAATAGTACCAATCCCAAGACTGGATTTTGTCTTTGAAGCCCAAGTCTTCGCTAAGCTTTTGGACCTCGGTCACTTCTTTCACCGCGGTGGCCTTTGAGGCCTTCATCAGGCGCTTAAGAAAGCTCATCACTTGTTCGGGCGTTTCGGCCATACGCAATTGCAAAGCATAGTGAGCGTAGGATTTCGCGCCCAGAAGCTCGGCTTTTTCTTGCATCAATTTGACGATTTCTAAAATCGTGTCTTGGTTATCGTACTTGTCGCCAAACGCGCGTGAAGCATAGGCCCGATACATTTTTTCGCGCAAAGGTCGGCTGTTGGCGTAGGTCATAAACGGCAAGAACGAGGGCATGTGCAAAGTGAAAAGCCAGTGCTCCGGCTTGTTTTTCTCGGTCGCGGCTTCTTTCGCGGCGGTTCGGGCGGAGGCGGGGAGTCCTGCGAGGTCCGCTTCGTTATCGATCCAAAGCTCGAATTCGTTGGTCGCTTTCAGAATGTTTTCGCGAAACTTGGGGTTTGCTTGAGAAAGCTTGTCGTCGATCGCGCGTAGGGCGTCCTTCTTGTCTTGGGTCAGGGCCGCGCCACTGCGCTGAAAATCCCGGTACACCTTTTCGACTAATTGGATTTGTTCGGCATTCAAAGCCAAACTTTTTCGATCCTTATAAACCTCTTCGACTTTGCCGAACAAAACACCGTCGAGCAAAATATCGTTGGCGAAGGCCGCAACCTTGGGGCCGAGCACCATCGATAGCTTTTGCAGCTCGTCGTTCGAGTTCGCGGCCAGCAGGTTATTGAAGAGCGTAAAGACGAACTCCATTTCTTCCGTGCAGGTTTCAAGTCCGCGAAATGTGTTGTCGAAAGAGGCCGGGCTTTCCTTGATTTGCGTCAGAACCTCCAGGCCTTTTTTGATCGCCTGATCTAGAGCTTGCGAAAAGTGCTCAGGCTTGACGAGGTTAAAGGGAACGGCGGCATTTTTGAGGGTCGAGGGCTGAAGTAGTGGATTCATGCTCTAGTTATTACCATAAGAGGGCGCTCTTCTCGCCCTCTCACGCTGTGCCCCAAACTGAAAAAACCCCCGGTTTCCCGAGGGTTTTTCTTTCAAGCGTGGTCTTGATAACTTAGTAGCCGCGAACGCACATCAACTGGCCGTTGATCATTTGCGGGTAGTACGGAACTCCGTACTGGTATTGATACTGCGAGCAGCCGTTTTGCTGACCGCCGTAGCCGCCGCCGCCGTAACCGGGCTGTTGGCCATAATAGGGATTGTTGATCTGTTGACCGTAACCGCCAATTGGCGAAACGGGCTGACCGGGAATGCACTGTTGCTGAGTGTAAGGATTGAAGCCGTTGACAGGACAAATCGTATTCGCACCTGAAATCGGGGTTCCGATCACGCAAGGCTGACCAGTGTAGGGGTTCGTGCCGGTGGTGCAAGTTGCGTAGGCCGCAGGACCTGCAGCCGCGCTGTTTCCTTTTTTCTTTCCGCAAGCACTCAGGCTCGCGATGCACACAATCGCCAAAGTGATCTTGGTTAAAGTAAGGTTCTTCACGGTTACATCCTCCGCCAACATATAGATGGCAAAATAAATTGATTGTTCGTTCACAAGTCTACATTGCGAGTCATGTGCCAGCCTCTAAATAAACACCGTGTATCTTATGCAATCCCGGTGACACTATTTGTTAGGAGAGTGCGGAAAGGCGCGCCGTACCCTGCCGTGGGTAGAGTTTACTTGGCTGCGAAGCGCACCGTAGAGATGCCGAGGTCATGTCGCTACCTGTAGATTGTTCCCACGGCAGGGTACGGCGCGCCTCCAAAAGCACGCCTCCAAAAGCAAAAGGCCCGGTTTTCACCGGGCCTTCGTGTTCATCTTATATTTTAAGTCTTAATCTCAGTTCGGTTTAGAAGCAGATTCCTACGTTGCCCCAGGTTCCGCCAAAGTCGATTTGAGTCGAGCAACCTGATCCCGAGTAAGGGGGATAAGCGTAGTAGTAGTCATAGCCGTAATCGTAGTAACCGCTGTTGTAGTACTGGGGAGGGTAGTTCGTACCGCTCTGTAACAAGTCGATGCGAACACACTGCAATCCACCTTGCAAGTAAACCGGTACATACTGAACGCCGTACTGGTACGTCCACTGCTGGCAACCATACTGCTGCCCGCCCGGCTGGTACGGGTAGTTCGGAACCTGAGGATAAGGCGTGCAAGCCTGACCTAACTGATTCACGTACTGACCAAATTGATTGGCCGTGCAAGTGCTTTGCGGCGAGCAAGCTTGACCCAGCTGATTGATGTACGTGGAACCGTTCCAAGTACACTGATTCGCTGTGGGCGAGCAGGGTAAACCTTGTGCATTTATGTAAGTGCCTTGCGCCGTCAAAGTACACACACTAGCGGGAGTAGCGGCTACGCTCCCGTTTTTCTTCTTCGAGCAGGCGCCCAATCCGACAACCACCACGGCTACCATCATCACGCGTCCTGTTAAATTTAAGAGTTTCATAAAACTCCCTCCCTATTATTAATTAATGAATCAAATGAGCCTCTCAGCTCTCACCGGGTTGTATTTCACGGACCGTGCCACGCGTTGTAAAAAATATAATGGATCCTATTCGATTTAAGGGAGGTGTAGAGCCGCATTTGGGCCTAGGGGGGGACTGACTCTTCTGTGTACAGCGCCATTTGTATTGAAAAATACATGTATTTTCAGTAACTTAGACAACAAGTGTGCACTGGCATTGGCCACAGGCTCAAATCCGGCCCATGGGGGGCTCCTCCTTATATATAGGGAGAAAACTGGTGCCCAATAAATGGGCCAGGGAGATTGAACCAGTTTTACATCCTGTGCATCATACCTTTAGGGGGTATCGCATGCTTCGTTCCTTGGTTTTGTTGGTCGTGATGATTTTGGGTTTCGGTGGCTTTTCGGTGTTCGCGGCCACGCCTTATAAACGCACCCTATCGGTAAAGTCCAATACCTATATGAAGGACGGAGTATTCATCGGCGGTAAAGCGGGTGAGGGGTCTTCACTGCTGGGCGTGCGCCGGGCCTATTCGGATAAGGCTAAGATTGAGCGAGTGATCGTCGATCTTGGTGATCACCAAGCTAGACCTGCGGGTCGCAGTCCCGGCTATTTCCAAGTCAGCATGGATTCCGTGAACAATCGTGTGGTCGTCGATCTGGCCCAGCTGCGCCTTTCGAAAGTGTCGGAGGCTCAGCTGCAAAACATTTTTCGTAAAAGCCCCTACATTTCCAGTGCGTCGCTGACGTTGGATCCGGAAGACAAAGCCGGCACCATGGTCTTCAAATTAAAGCGCCCCATGCGGCTGGAAGTGTTTCAGCTTTTAGACAAGCGCAAGCCAGGGCGAGTGGTGATTGATCTTACGCCCATGGGAGCAGCCCCTTCGCGGGCTTCGTCGACCAGTCAGCGCTCGTCCGCGGCGCGCGAAAGCTTTCTACCGGCTTCACGCATGTCCTCGCAGAAAGATGGGATCAATAAACGCAAGGCCGTTTCGCGCGCACCGAAGCGTTCCTCGAAGCGTGGCGAAGCTTTCGAATAGCGAGTCGGGGCTTACTCCTTACACATCGGGGCAATGGCGCGCGGGCGCGCGATTGATTAACTATAAAGCTCATCAATGACGTCTTTGAACTTTTCGTCGCAGACTTTTCGTTTCACTTTCATCGAAGGTGTCAGTTCACCTCGTTCGATGGTGAAGTCGTCGGGAAGGATGGCGAAGTTTTTGATGGTCTCGAAGGATGCCAATTGCGTGTTAACAAGAGCCACGGCCTTGCGGACGTTTTCGCGTAGTTCGGGCATTTGACTTAGCGTTTTGAAATCGCGGAAGGTCCAACCGCTTTCGCGCGCCATGGTCTTCACGAAGGCTTCGTTCAGAGTGACTAAGGCCACGACATATTTTCGTTTGTCTCCGTGAATAAGCACATTCGAAATCAAAGGAGAATTTTTTAGTAATCCTTCTAACTTTTGCGGCGCCACATATTTCCCGCCCGCCGTTTTGATCAAATCTTTTTTACGGTCCGTTATTCTTAAAAAACCCTCGATGGTAAATTCGCCAACATCGCCGGTCAAAAAATATCCGTCTTGAATCACGCGCGCGGTAGCTTCGGGATCTTTGTAGTAGCCCGTCATCACCTTATCGCTCTTGATTAAAATTTCGCCGTCGGAGGCCAGCTTTACTTCGACGTCACTGAGTGGCTTTCCGACTGTGCCGAATTGGTAGGACCCCGGCGTGTTTACGGAGATCGCGGCCGTGGTCTCGGTCAGGCCGTAGCCTTCAAGAATCAGCAAGCCTGCCTTTTGAAAAAAATGGGCTAGCTTAGGTTCCAAAGCGGCGCCGCCACTGACCACAAAACGAAGCCGTCCCCCCAAACCTTCACGCAATTTGGAGTAGATCAATAGATCGGCTACCGCGGAGCGGAGATATCCGGCGGAGCGGAGATATCCGGCGGAGCGGAGATATCCGTTCGTTCGCGCCATATCATCAGTGCCACTTAAGAAATCAAATAACTTTTTTCGCCATGGTTGCCCTTCGATCTGGGTCAAAAGCCCGGCGTAGATTTTTTCGAAAATGCGTGGAACGCCGATGATGACCGTAGGGCGGACCTCCTTAAGGTTCGCACGAAGTTTTTCAATGCTTTCGGCGTAATTTATGGTGAAGCCCAGATAGGTGTGCAGCCACAATTCCGCACGGCCTAGGATATGCGCGAACGGCAAAAAGCATAGTGTCGAATCCAGCGGCGAAATCGGGTAGGCTTTTACCAGGTCTTCCACTTCGCTAAGAATTTGGCGATGGGTTAGCATCGCGCCCTTAGGTTCGCCCGTCGTCCCCGAGGTGTAAACGATCGTCGCCAAATCATTCAGCGAATTTTTATTAATGCATTTGGCGAAATGATCGGGACGGTTGGCGAATTCGCTTAAGCCGCGATTCAAAAAATCATCCCAGCTTATGGCCGAGGTCGGCATCTCCGAGTGAGGATGAATGCAAATCACGTGTTCGACGCTTTTGCAGCGCTTCGCGAGTCCTTCCCACTTTTTCAATTGTAAAACATCTTCGCAAATCACTACACGCGGTTCGGAATTTTGCACGATGTATTCGATTTCGTCCGCACGGTTAGATTGGTAAATAGGAACAGTTATAGCACCTATTCCCATGATACCCAAATCAAGGGCGCCCCATTCCCAGCGGGTGTTCGAAATTATGGCGACCCGGTCGCCGGGTACGACGCCTAAGGCGGCCAGTCCTAGACCACAGGCCTCGCTGGATCGGTAGTAATCCTTCCAAGTGAGTTCAAGCCATTGCTTGTGGCGCTTGAAGCGCACGGCGATCCATTTTTCGGGTCGTAACCGGCCTTCTAAGAGATGCTGGGTGATAGTTTTTTTCTCGCTCACGGTGGGGTACGGGTAACACGTCTACTCAGCGGCTGGCAATCGGGCGTTTTTACGTGGGTTCAATTTAAGGGTCCGTTTGCGATCTAAGGGGACCGAGATCGTGACTTCCTCAAAGGTATTCGAACCGCGGCTTTCCGCCCGCACTTTGATCGGAATATTGGCCGGAACTAAGATGTCTTTGGCCTGGGTTCTTTGCAGATTGATTTGCCGGCCGCCAACGAAGAGTATGGCTTCTTGGGGGGGGAAGATCTCGACGTCTAAATAGCCGATATTCATTTTCTGTAAAGTCGCATCCATTTTGTGGCCGATGGTCGCGACCGTCACATCCAGTCGCTTGTAGGTTTGGTAGCCGCGCTTGCGCAGCTCGATGGAAAATGGACCGTCGCCCGGAACTTGAACTTTGCTCGGCGTAACCATGCCCGTGCTCACGCCATTGCGCCAGATTTCGGCGCCCGAAGGATTGCTGGTCACGATAATCGCATTAGGGTCGCCCAGCGGAATGGGGGAGACCGAAGTATTTGCCGGCACCGGATTCGGCACGGAACTCGATGCCGAGTTTCGCGATCCGCAAGGTTCAACTCCTAGAGCTTTGTGCAGCGGGGCCGCGAACGAGTGAGTGTTCGAAATCACGTCGCACATCATTGGATTAAAATATTTGACCAAGTAAGCGTAAACGCTCACGCACAACAAGCAGAAAACAATCAGGGTCGCAAAGCGCGCGGGTTTGGGGGCGTTTGCGGCCGCGGGCAGGTATTCTGAGCGTGGGTTGTCGGAACGTGCCTTGCGGATATGCTGACGAATATCGGGTGAGCTGACTTCTTCGGTACCTAATTCAACCGGTGCGTTCACCAGGATCTTACCGGTGTTTAAGATCTTGGCTTCTGGCGGTTTCGGTGGCGGAGCGTCTTTCGAAGAAGGCTCCATCGGAGCGACTTTTGAACGTCCACCGCCGTTTTCGCGCGTCTGCACCATTTCGGCGGCGATGGCCGAATCGTCGAGTAAACCTGTGGGGTTGGCTCGGGCGACGCGGGTCGAGTCTTCCATGTTGGTGCGCTTGAGGCGCGGATCGGTAGTCGTTAAGTCAGAAATCTCTAGACTGGGCGCGGTCGCTTTCGTGCTTTCTTTCTTGGCGCGAGTCTCGGCGTTCATGTCCGGCGAGGTGACGTTGACCAAGCTACTTTCGTCTTTCGAGATCGAGCTGTTCGAGACCACCAACGAATTCGTATTGGAGTCGAGCAGCGAAGTCCGGTCGTCAAAGTCTTTGCTGGCTTTCGGAATGGTCAGATCAATGGTCAGGTTGACCTGCGCGTAATCGACCAAACGTTTGCGTAGCGAAAGGATTTCGTCGGCGAATACCGATTTGATAAAGACCGAAAAGTCCTGCGCGCTAAAGTCTGGGTATTGTCTGTTTAGAAATCGGTTGAGATCGCGATGTAAGGCTGCGCCCGTTTGGTAGCGCAGGTTGCGATCGCGGGCCAAAGACTTCTGCGAAATGCGCTCAAGCTCGGTGTGAATGTTGGGATTTATTTTGCGCAAAGAGGGGATCTGGCAATCGCGGATTTTTCTGAGCGTGTTGATTTCATTGTTGGCGACAAACAAACGATCATGGGCCAGTAGTTCCCAAAGAACGATACCGAGCGAAAAAATATCCGTGCGTAAGTCGACCGCCTGGCCTTCGGCTTGCTCGGGGGACATGTAACCAAATTTACCTTTTAGAGTTCCGGCTCGGGTCGTTTCAATTTGGCTTTCCGCTTTGGCGATACCAAAATCCACGATCTTGGTTTCACCTTCGAAACTGACCATAATGTTTTGCGGGCTCATATCACGGTGGGTGATATTGAGTGGTCGACCGGTGGAGCCGTCGATACAGCGGTGGGCGTGATCTAAGCCGCCGGCGACTTCTTTGACGATGAAGACAATCTGTTCAACGGAAAACTGCAATCCGCTTTTCTTCATCTTGTTCAAAATCTGTCGAAGGTTGCGACCTTCGACGTAATCCATCACTAAAAAGAATTGCCCTTTTTCAACGCCGAACTCATGAATGGAAACGATATTCGAATGTGAAAGATTGATCGCGATCTTCGCTTCATCTTTGAACATATCGATAAATTCAGGACTGTCCGCGTATTGAGGAAGAATGCGTTTGATCGCGAAGAATTTACCGATACCACCGGCGCCGGTTCCGCGCGCAAGAAAGACCTCAGCCATACCACCGGTGGCCAATTTCTCTAGAAGCACGTACTTACCAAAATTCTCGTAATGAGCTGACACGATTATAAAATCGGCGTTTTACTTAAGGATCTTGAACTTTTACGGGTCTAGCCCGAGAATTAATCACATGTTATGGATTGGATTAACTGGACCCATGGGCAGTGGCAAGTCTACGGTGGCGAACATGCTGCGTGGAATGGGATATGACGTACTTGATGCTGACAAGGTCGTCCATCGCATTCTAAGTACCGGTGGTCCGGGTGAAAAAGAAATCTACAGGACCTTTGGCGAGTCGCTACGCGGAAGCGATGGGCGGCTGGACCGGCGTGCCCTGGGCCGAATGGTTTTCGGGGACTTAAGCCGCCTGGCCCAGTTGGAAGGGATTCTTCACCCCCTGGTCCGTCAACGCATTGGGGAAGAGAAAACACGCTTGGCCTTTGGGGGTAAACAAGTCGCATTTTATGATGTGCCTCTGCTCTTCGAGAAAAGGATGGAGAAAGACTTTGATCATATTCTGGTGGTGACCGCGCCCGAAGATCAGCGACGGGCTCGCTTAGCTAAGCGTTCGCAACTGTCCGAGGACGAATTCGTCGAGCGTTCAAAACATCACGTTTCCCCAGAAGAAAAAGTCGCGCGCGCCACTTACGTGATCGTTAATGATTCGACGTTAAAGGATCTCGAAAACGATGTGCTGGGTGCACTGTCTTACTTAAATCTACCAGCCCCGACTTAGTCCTAGGGTAGATACCAATTCTGAGTATTTAAAATTACTTACGAACTCGGCCTCTAAGCGCAGGGAAAAGGGATTCCAAACCACGTATTCGAGCGTGCCCCCTAAGCGCAAGTAGTAATTGTCGATCTGCGCCAGCGTCGCTAATTTTTCTTCCGCGTCCGCGAAGTGATCGATCGCTATCTTGTAAGACGGCCTGAAATAGCTGCGCTCGAAATAAATCCAGCGTAAACCGACGTGAAGGTGGCCTCTACCGTCTTTGTGCAGATCCGCACCGGCCTCGAGCTTCGGTGATAGGAATTTTGGGAACAAATACTGAAAGCCAAGAACGATATCGTCAAAATCCACTTTCGGAACATCTGTTCCTGCGCCGGCTCGAAACGTCAGCTGTTGCCGGTAAGGATAATAACGCGGTGAAGTGAAGTTGGGTGCGCTCGTCACGGGTGCGGGTTCGGTCAAGTTCATATTTTCATCGATCGCGCGATTTTCGTAGTCTTCTTCTGAAGCCTTATTTTCAGGCATCGTCGGCAGGGGACCCGCGCATGCGTCCTGTGATCCCACCAAACCGGTGAAAATCAAGACTATGGTCGCACTGACAAAAAAGGTGAGCTTTGACATTGTTTAATGAGAATAGCGCAAACTGATTTACCGAGTTAGGAAAATTCCACATGCGTTTATGGCTTTTGATCGCGATCACGTTTTCTATCTCGCTCCCCTCTGACGCCCAATCAGTTAAGTCGCTAGACTTCACGATCCACCAGGAATACACGAGCACCCGCGCTCTGGGCATGGGCAATGCCTTTACCGCGGTGGCTGATGATCATAGTGGGATGTTCTACAATCCGGCGATGCTGGCTTGGCGCAAAGATGGTCACTTACGAATGTTTGTGCGTGGCGGAACTAGCCCAGAGAGTTTAGAGCTTTTCGACGAAATCGGCGCCGTCGGACAAAAACCCGAAGATCAGCAGGCACAAGGGTACACGGATCTATTGGTCAGCCATTATGGTGATCATTTCTTTTACCGCGTACCGACGATCGGTGCGGTTTGGGCAAGGCCAGGTTGGGGCATAGCCTTTATTCCGGCCGATCTTTCTTTGGATGCCGCAGTTCATCGGCAGGTCGGGCCGATGTTGAATATCAATTTGTATTTAGATTCGACGCTCGCCTTATCCTACGCGAAGAAGCTAAATTGGTTTTCCAAGCGGCATCAGGTTTCGTGGGGAGCGACCGCCAAAGCCATTCATCGTGTTCACGTAGGTGAGGCGATCTCGGCCGGGCAGTTGGCTCAAGGGCAGGACGTCTTTGACGCTTCACAGGCGAATGAAGGACTGACGGGTGATCTCGATCTGTCTTGGTTTTGGAAGCCGCCGGCGCCTGGATTTCTGCGGCACATGGCACCTTCATTCGCGCTGGTCGGGCGAAATTTGATCGATTACGGCTTTACCCAAAATTTCCATTTTATTGACGAACAATCCGGTGAGCCGCCGAAGTTGCAGCGACGATTTGATATCGGGTCTAACTGGGATTTGCCCAATATCTGGGTTTTTGATCCGCACTTTGCAGTTGATATGCGCGACATCGGACACGAAAACTGGACCTATAAAAAAGGTTTTCATGCTGGCTTCGAAATGTACTGGAAGATGTTTAACTGGTGGAAGGGCCACTGGTCGGCTGGTATAAACCAAATGTATTGGACCGCCGGCTTCGGCGCGCGCTTAGCCTGGTTCCAGCTCGATATCGCCTCGTTCGGCGAAGAAGTCGGGACCGACTCCGCCCCAAAAGAATCTCGAAGATACATGCTAGAACTCGCCCTGGATTTTTAGGGCGCTCCGTACCCCACGTCATATATTTTCTTCATACTTTTTTGGAAGTTTGAATTCAGATCTCCTCATGGCACGGCCGATGGCACGCTCAAACTCGGGGGTTTCAAAGGGTTCGTTCAGCCATTTAAGGCTACGCTCCACATCGTCGAACAACAGAACATCTGGCTCGCAAGGGACAAGTAGGTGACGAAATCCAAGCAAACCCCTTAGGGTTGAATAGGGATACTCCTCGACTTGATTGACCAAGCCCGCCTTGACCGGATTTCTATACGTATACTTATAGGAGTGCTGAAACTTCCCCGGGGTTCGCAGTAAACTTCGGCCATAAGGACAGCCGAAGATGGAATTGATTCTTCCGGTTTCTCGTCCAATTTCTCTGCTTACCTCACCTTGGAAATGGTTCATTGCCTCTGCGAGGTTCGCGTCGGGAGTTTGCAGGTTCATATGATAGTGGTTACTCATAAGGACGAAATTAAATATTCGGACATTAAACGCATGATGGATAAAATAAAGTTGTTCGGAAAAAATTCGCCAGGTGATTTCCATCGGCAGACCGAACCATTCTCGATTGTTCGCTCGCGCCCAGACATGAAAGGGAAAATTAGCTTCAGGGATGTATCGTTTGCGTGGCATGCAGCAAGACACTGCAAGGAACGATCAAGACCGAATCGTATTCTAATGCGCCTACGGAGAATTGTAAATCCGACATTCGGCCGGGTACGGCGCGCCTAAAAGCGAAAGGCGAATTTGACTACGTAGCGGCGGTCTTCTCTGGAGGTGGTGGGGGTGCCGATGTCTTCGCCGTAGCTTGCTGCTTGGAACTGATAGTTCATCAGGGCGAGTTCGAATCCCGCGGTCCAAAAGGCTTGATTCATGCCCGCGCGTAAGAAAAAGGCGTCGGCGAAGTTGAACTCCAGGCCACCGTGCAATCGGCGCATCTGTTTGGTTTCATCCCCGTAAGTCAGAACGTCGCGATATTCGATGGTCCAAGTGCTGCGCACGCGCTTTCCAACGATCGGATAGAGGGCGAGTGCGACATCCAATGTGGGCGGAGTTTCCAGTGGGCGGGTGCTTGAATTTAGGAACATTCCTTTTTGATAATTGTAGCGGGTTCGTCCCGCGTCGCGGTAGACAGCGCCGAGCGTGGGCAGCCATTTTATGGGGGCGGTCATAAGAATTCCGGCGTCGCTGGCGACGCCGATGCCTTCGGCGGCCAGATTCTTTAAGGCTAAACCGGTCGATGTAACGTCGATATCATCGCGGCGCACTTCAGCGCGGTTGACGGCGCGCACGTTGGCGCCAATTTTGATGATCCCGCTGAGCAATTTCAAGTTGGCGCCGAGCACTCCCGCCCAGTCATTGGTGTAGTGGTATTTAAATGTATTGGGCGTGCCTTGAACGGTCTCGGCATTCACTTCGTACTTTCCGAACAAACCAAAACCAAAATTCGGAATGACGAACGAGGGAAAGACCTGTCCACGTGTGTGCAAGTGACGACCGACATTGGCATTGGCTTTGGCCAGTGCATCTTGCGGGCTTAGGGCATCCATGATGTCCGTGCCGACAATTTCTTCGGCCTCGGAGCTGACGTCGATCTCCGGATCGACGACGGTAATAAAATAGTCGCGCAACTTTCCGAGAGCAGCCGGATTCACCAACAGAGCTGTTTCGTCGTTAACTGTGGCGACGCCAGTGCCACCCATGCCGAGCATGCGCACACCGTTGTAGAATTCATAGCGCTCCTGGGCCAGCGCGGGGCTGGCGAACAAAATCAACGCAAAGAAAATTAGTCGACCCTTCATGAGTCATTTATCGACCAAGAGCCGACTCATCTTGAGACATCTGGCCCACTTCAGGACTTTCGGGAAGGGCTAGTTGCGCGTGAACGACATAACGGGAGAAGATGGGTTTAACAAGGATTGTGCCCATGAAGTTATGGATTCATCTCATTGCTGTTGCTACGCTCAGCTTAAGTCTTCTCTCTTGCAATCAAGATGAAATGGATGACCTTGCCAAAGCCCAAAAGTGTTTGGACGAAGTTCCACAAACGGAGCCGGGCAGGGCGTCGGCGTGTCTGCCTTACGTCGCTAAACACACTTCGCAGCAAGCGAACATATTGAAGTGTTCGATCTATATGACCTCCGGCGGGCTGACCGAAAATAAAATGGTGGCTGCCTATAAAGCTGTGGATAACGATGCCAACAACAATCGGGAGGCGGCATTTATGTCTCTTCTCGCTTTGGATGAACCTAGCGTCACTGAGGGATATCCCATCGCTCTGGAAGCGGATAAATATTGCCAGCTGACGGGCGTGGCCGGCCTGCAGTATATCTCGGGTATCATTAAGATCGGCAGCTTTATGGCCAAGACCATGGCCGCGTACTCGACCGTTAATTTCAATGACCCCGCCGCCGTGACCACCGCGGTGAACGATTTGATCACCAAGTGCAATCAGACTCCGACTCGCGATCCCTCGTGCCCTACAGATCTATCCGATATCGGTTCAAGCGCCAGTGTACTGGCCGTTGGCTACTGTAGTGCCGATGCCTCGGATTCTGAAGTGTGCGAAAACATCAATGCCGCGGTAGCGGCATCGAATGGAAATCCCAGCGCCGTGGGCGACGCAATGATGTGTTATTTGGGCAACAAGACCTATAACCTGACGACCGGTAAGTGCAATCCCTAGGCTAGTCTCTGATTTCTAGACTGGCGACCCGTGGCTCAAGGCGCGTTACTCTTCTAAACTATCTATATTGTCAAACGGCGCTTCGTACCGCTAGGGTACGGCGCGCCTTTCCGCCTTTCGGAGGCAGCATGCGGCCGGCGATCACAATTGTTTGTGCATTCCTTCTCACGGTGAACGTCAGTTGCTCAGTCAATATTTTAGAGAATTTTGCGGACAAAACCAGCAACGAAGCCTTGCTGACCGAAGCCAAAATTTTAGTCAATAAAGGGTTTTACTCCCAAGCGCTGGCGAAAATGAATCTGATGACGGTTTCGTTTCAAGCTGACCGGGGTGTTGTGGCCCTAAAGGCCCAAGCTCACGCTGGGATTTGTGGACTCAACTTTTTCGATTTTGTGCTGGCGCTGAAGGACTTAGGGACGCAAAGGATATTTCCATTTTTGCTGGGAGCATTTCGTTCGGGTGCGGACACGACCAGGATCGACGCTTGCGTTACGGCGGAAAACTTAATCAAATCCTTGGGCGCGGTTGGTGCTCGCAGTAGGGACGAAAACTTATTAATGCTGCTGGTGAGCTTCACCAAAATTGCCCAAGTCCTCAGCTACTACGCGGACGCCGATCAAGACGGAACGGCCACAATCAGTTACGACATTTGTGCCGCTGGTGGCGCGCGTACAGCCGCCGCCGCAATGCCTGATGCCGATGTCGGTGAAGTGGGAACGGGGTTGACGCTGGCGATGGAAAGTCTTTCGGCGATCTCCGGTTCAATCGATTTGGGCTCGGGGACTTTGGATTCTGTGACCACGGCTTGTTCCAGTTTGACGGCCCAGTACAATTTTTGTTCGAAGATCGTTAAGACAGATTTCACTGCCGATGAATTGACAGCGATTCGCAGTTTCGTGCGCGAAGGCGGCGCTTACGGCCTTGATCTGAACGGCTGTAACGGGGGGAGCGTCACGGGCTCCGCATCGTGCCGATGCTTCTGAGAATTGCTATTCTATTTTTTTGGCTCTTCTCGTTTCACTCGCAGGCCGAGATGATGACGATCAATTCGAATGTGCGTGCGCTGGGTATGGGCGACGCGTATTTGGGTTTAGCGAACGATTCCTCTTCGTTGTTCTACAACCCGGCAGGGCTCGCGCGCGTCAGCGGCATTAATCTGAAACTCTTTTCGATTCGCGTGGGCGCCAGCGGCTTGGAAGCTTACGAGAAAATCCAGGGATTGGCCGGCGACGGTGATGATGCCTTTGCCGAAGCTCTTAGTGCGCTTTACGGGGAACATGTGTGGTCAGGTGTGGGCGCTTCGACCGCTTTCGCTATGCCTATGATTGGCTTCACGGCGTACAACCACTTAGATGCATTGATTCAAGTGAACAACCCTGTCTATCCCGAAATCTATACAAGTGTAATCAACGACTATGGTTACATTCTTGGTTTTGGCGTTCCGATCTTGCCGGTGTTTCACTTAGGCGCGAACTTCAAATACATTAAACGCTCGGGAGCGCGAGTGCCTTACGGCGCGAGTTTTGTCGCCGATCTTGATCCGGATGCAATCTACGACAACATCACGGGCTGGGGTAAGGGCTACGGTGTGGACTTGGGCGCAAACTTTATCATTCCCGCACCATTCTTTAGCGCGGTGCTATCCGGAGTATGGAAGAACATGGGCGGAATGTCTTTCCGCTCGGAAGATCCCAATGCGCGCATCCCTTCTGAGAAGAATGATATGTCCGTCGGTGTGGCTTTGAGTTTTGACACGCCACTCTTGTCTATAGGCCCGGCAATCGACTTCCGTTATTTGAATCGCGAAGATATTCAGCTCATGCGTAAGCTCAACTTCGGAATTGAAATAGGCGTACCTTTGATAGATATTCGTGGAGGATTTCACGAAGGCTATTACACCGCTGGTCTGGGCCTAAACTTGGGTTTATTCCAATTGGACTTGGCCACTTACGGTGTCGAACTGGGGGCTTATCCTGGCCAAATCGAAGATCGCAGATACGTTCTTGAGTTCAAGATGGAGCTCGGTCTGGGCGGCTTCACCGCGACAAGTCTGTCCGGCGAAAAAGTGGCCGGCGTTAAAGGTGGTGACTCGGCGGGCGGCGGTTCCGGCGGAAAGAAGTCCTTTTGGGGTGGACGCAGGCTTAAACAGCGTCGTTAGTTTAAGCGGGATGGCGGCTGCCATCGCGAATAAGGGCTTAGGATTTCGACATGCTTGAAATTCTGCGCATCGATGGCCCCGAAGATAAGCGACGCCTGTTCGCTGAGGCCGACCCCGTCAACGGCACCTGGATCGTGTCTGATCTCCAGTCCAAATGGCATTTACAAAAAGAGTTTATTCGGGCCCGCGGTGTGCTCGAACAGACGGCCGTTCTGCGTGCGCAAGAACTTTGGCAGCGCATGTGCTTTCAAGTCGCTCCACAACTGCAACCGTTGACGATGGAGCTCGCGCAAACTTTGTTTTGGGATTGGATCCAAGAAAAAGATCTCCCGTGGGCGCGCTCGCCTCAGGCGGTCAGCGTGGTGCTGAATCAAATGCAAATGTGGATGAGCATTTTTTCTGATCCCAATTATGAAGACATCATGAGCCAGTGGTTCACCGACAATCAAGAGGCCTACGTGAAATGGGGCCATTGGTTTGAATTGTCTTCCGAGATTTGGCGCCGCTGCCAAGAAAGCGACTATGTCATGACGGCGTGGCTGCCGGCGGTTCTGCTCTCGCAAGATCTTTCCAAACTGCATTGGCGAAGAAGGCTGACCTTTGATTTAGGCGCACAAATCAGTCAGGTCGAAGGACAATTGATCAAGGAGTTGTCGCGCCATATGGATGTGCGTGTACTTTATCCCGAAGTTCCTTGGCTTGGGTTGATGAAAAATACTTTGCGTCCATACGAACCGCTGCTCACCGAAACGACCCGCATTGACGAATCCTGGCAACCGCAAGTGGAAGAGCATATCGCCTTCGGCCGCTTTTCCACCCAATTGGCCGAAGTGAAGGACGCAGTTGCGCAAGCGCGCGAATGGTTGGACAGCGGCGTGGATCCACAAAATATTGCGTTGGTCGCGCCCGACATTGAAGAATACTGGCCCGCCCTGCGCTTGTATTTGCGCGAAGAGGGTATCCCCGTGGCCAAGGCCTCGGTGGCCAAGATCGGCGGCTTTTTAGAAACAGCGCAATGGATGGCGTCGTTGCGCACGCATATGGCGCGGGTCAGTTCGAACGATCTTGAGGTCACGCTTTTTGCTACCCGTGAACAGCCTCGCTTAAGCTTCGACGATTTCAAAGTTCTGTTTAGTCGCGTCTACGATGCCGGTGATCTGCAGCGGGCGGTTCATTTGTTTCAATCCGACAAAGCGCCGCAGCGAAGTCAGCCTTTGACCGCGCGCGAATTTTTAGGTTGGGCTTTGAAGTTTTGGGATGCCCAAGCCCCGCAAGGGCGTTTGGAGCAAATTCTGCAAACGATCGGTAAGGAAGTTCCATTTGCTCTGACCTTAAAGCCGCCCCAATGGTTGAGCTATTGCGAAGGAATATTGGCTAGGCGAGAAGTCACGCTCGAGCGCACCGATGAAAAAGGAATTTGGTGCGTCTCGCTGACCAGTTCGGACTGGCTGCCCGTGACCCACGCCATTTTTCTGAATCTCAACGAGGGCGCACTACGCCAAGTTGTGAATTCGCCTGTTAGCAGTGGTGAAGCGCAGAAGATCTTCACTGACACCGGCTTCGCTGTCGGCACCACCGACCGGCAAGAAATGGAATTTGAGTTTTTATGGTTCCTGCAGAAAAAATGGACGGCCTTAAGACTTTATTTTTCTTCGACGGACTTTCAAGGTTCGGTGCTGACTCCGTCGAAGTTGTGGCTTTGGTCTGCCTTCAATAGTGATCAACTAAAAAAAGAGGCGCAAGCCCCTCGGTCGACACGCTGGGATGAACTGCAGGCGAAACCGGTCGCCGAATTGATCGAAGCCCGGGGACTTCCTCTTGAGAGAGCCCAGGCTTTGCAAACGGCACTGGCACGTGACGTCGATGTCTCGGTGAACTCTTGGGGCCCCTCTGTGCCGAAGCGCTTGTCGGCCTCGGCGCTCGAAAGTTATTTTCGATGTCCCTTTATGTATGCCAGCCAACGGCAACTGAAATTGAGCGACGATCCTGCGCTGGATCTCGATCTTGATCGACGCACGCGTGGAAAGCTTCTGCACGCCCTCGTAGAAACTCTTGGTGCCGAGCCCTTTCGCCCTGAATGGAGCGACGAAGAATTGATCGATTTGATCGAAGCCACTCGTGCGAAAGAGGAGATCGTTCTTGGCGAAGAGCGATTGTGGCCCGCGATCCGCGGACAACACTTAAGGCTTTGTCGGCAGTTTTTGGAATTCGAGACAGACTGGCGCAGGCGTTTTCCGAACGTGAAAACCATCGCGCGGGAATTGGATTTCGAGACCGATTGGGATGGTGTGAAGATGACTGGACGAATTGATCGCGTCGATGTCGACACGGACGGCCGCTACGGTTTGGTGGATTATAAAGCGAGTGCTGGCAATGTTCGCAATTATAGCGCATGGGTTAAAAATCATGATCTTCAATTGGGCTTGTATTCTATCCTCTTAGAAGAAGGGCGCACTTCTTTGCCCGCGCAGTTGGTTGTGTCGGCGAATTATTACGTGATCAAAGACAAAGAGCGCCGCAAAGGCTTTCACCAAAAGCCTGAGGGTTCGCAATTCTATTCCGACTCCGATAAGCATCGCAATTTGATCGGTGAAATCGAAAAAATGGGTTTGTTCGAAGCCCTTCGTCAGGATATCGGGCGGGCCGTTGTTGGGATTTCTGAGGGGCGCCTGAATCCTAACCCTGAAGACTTGAAAACATGCGACGGCTGTTCGTGGAGGACCCTATGCAGGGCACCGCACCTGAATTAAAGAATTACATCGTCCGGGCCGGGGCGGGCGCCGGCAAAACGAGGGGTCTGGTCGAAAAGGTCGTCGAGATTTTTCGCTTGTTCCAAGCGCGGGGACTGGTCCCACGTCTTGTCGTGACGACGTTCACTCGGAAAGCCACACAGGAACTGAAAGAACGGCTGACGGAACATGCGTGCCGTGAACAGGATCCCGCTTTACTGAAATTCGTAACGGATCCTGTAAAATTAAATATTTCAACCATCCACGGTTTGCTGAATATTTTTTTAAGACAGTTCGGACATCTCGCGGGCATGGACGCGGGTTTTCAATTGATCAGTGCGGGTGAAAGCAACACCATGGCGCGACTTGCGCTACGTGAAGCCTTGCTGTGTCAACCGAACGGTCTGTCCTGGCTCGAGACCTACGGCTTCGAGCGCATTTTACAGATGTGTCGACGTTTTGAGGCGGCACTGCGCGAGCAGGGCGGGATAGCCCCGGCGTCGGTCGCAGATATTCGCGCGTCGGCGCAAACCGAAATCGATCGTTGGAAAAATGAATTGAAAGAATTGTCCATGGCCATTCTGGAAGAAGTCGACGAACCCAAATGGGTGGATTTTGGTGGCGCTCTAAAGGACTTCATCTCGAGGTGGAATGGCGACAGCGAAGGTCTTGAAGCCATGCCTGCGAAACCTCGGCGTTCAAAATCGCTGGCGCATTTAGAATCCTGGTTTGCGCGCACCGAAGACACGATCGATGCCTTTAAGAAAGAAATGAAAAAGCCGTGCTGGAGTCAAAGCCGCTGGCCGGAGATGGCTTCCGAATGGGCACGCTTTGCCGAATTGGCCGAAGAGTTCAGTCGTCTTTTTAATGAAGCGAAAGAAAGCGGCGCTCGCTATGAATTGTCGGATCTCGAACTAAAAGCCATTGAGATCGTGCGCACTAAACCATTTCTTGCGTCCATGTTCGCGGAAAACTGGGATTTCTGGATGATCGATGAATATCAAGATACCTCCCCATTGCAAGTGGCGTGTCTGGAAGCGCTGATCAATGGCAAGCCCACGTATTACGTTGGGGATCCTCAGCAAAGTATTTATTTGTTTCGCGGGGCCGAGGTTCGTGTTTTCGATCAAGCCGAAGAAGCGGTCACCAATAAGAACGGCGAACGAATTCTCTTGCGCCGCAATTACCGATCCCAGCCGGATCTTCTGCATTGGATCAACGACTTTATGTCCTCCGTAAGTAAAGACTTTGGGCGAATGGAGCCGCGCGAAGAGGCAACGGAGCCCACGCGCTCGTGTGTTCGTTTGCTGAAGGCGGCAGACGAGGCGCAAGAACTGAATGCGATCGTGAATCGCGTGCAAGCTTTGATTCAACAAGGCGCTTCGCTTGAAAAAATATGCATTCTTGGTCGCACGCACCGGACTTTGATCGAAGTGTCGCGGGCGCTGCGCGAACGCGGTTTTCCCACGCACGTGCACGCCTCGCGCGGGTTTTCCTTAAGGCGAGAAGTGATTGATGCACAGGCTTTGTGGAAGTTTTTAGTGAATCCCCACGACAATTTGAATTTGGCTGTTCTTTTACGCTCGCCGTGGTTTTATGTGCCGGACCAGCTGATCCGCGACTGGATGTCGGATGGCCCTAAGTCTTTGTGGCGCAAACTTACAGATACAAAAGAACTGCCGGAAAGTCTTTGTCGCTTAAGACATGTTCAGGCTCGGCAATCCGAATTAGGATTGGCGCGCGCGTTCGAAGAAGGACTTTGTGACGCCGCCTACCTGGATTTGAGTTTGATCAATGATCCTGCCGGCCGCAAAGAATCTAATCTGTGGAAATTGATTCTTAAAGCTCGCGAGCTTGAACAAGAGGGCGGCAAATCCATATTGAATTTCTTAGGCGAAGATCCAGGCTCAGATTTACTGGACATCACCGAAGGCGACGCCACTTCGGCGCAGGAACCGAATTGCATAAATCTGATGACCATTCATGGTTCGAAAGGTCTTCAGTTTGAACACGTGATTCTGCCACGCATGGGTGAAAGTCCTAGGACTTCACACACGCCCCCGTTTGACTCAAAGGACGGTAAATTCTTTTTTCCCGTTTTCGACGAGAGTGAGATGGAGAGTGATCACAAATCGCCTTTCACGCCAAGCCCTTTAGACTACGTAAAGGTGCGCGATCAACGTGAACGCGAGCTTGGTGAATTCGATCGTTGGCTCTACGTCGCCGTTACTCGCGCGCAATCCACGCTTACGTTGTCATGGTCTGAGGTGAACCGCGATTCGTGGGTGGCGCGCAGCCCGATGTTCGCCCAAGAGCCGGGCGTGTATTCTAAACCCTTTTATAGATATGAAGTCGTTGGCGACGACCAGCCGGCATTGGATTATGCGGCCACCTCGGCGAATGCCAAATGCCTTCGCGCCCGCTGGTCAAAGGACGATCTTCAAAACGAAGAACGCAAATCGGTCAGCGATCTGATCGACGCCAAACCCTACGTGGGTGATAAAACAGACTTTATGCGACGTTGGCAGGCGCAAAACCTGGGCACGCGTATCCACCGCGCGCTCGAAGCCGTGAAGTACGGGCACGAGCCCCCGGATGAGAGCGAAGAGGCCGTGCGCTTCGTACTGGGATTGAGCAATCCCCCGATGGAAACACTTATACACGTAGGTGAGGCCGAATGGGGCTTTCAAGTCACTACCGCAACCCAAACGGTCGAAGGTCAAATCGATTTATGGGGCAAGCTTGATGGCAAACTTTACGTCGTCGACTACAAGTCGGGATCACCGAAAGGCAAAGATAAGGCGTTTCGCCAACTGAGTCTCTACGGTTGGGCTTTAAGAAAATTCGGACATACCGAGTCTATTGAGTTGGTCGTTATCTATCCGATGATCGGAAAAGTAGAAAGCCAATCGTTTGACGACACCTCATTTTCCGCTTGGGAACTTGAATTCAGCGGAGCCAAGACTTGAAGTCAGAGTCACTTTCGAGGCGCCAGCTTCGACCGTCGTCATCGGCACGTTGAAGGTAATTTCGTAGGGTGAGCTAAATCGATCAAGATGTGGGTAGATGTTTTGCATCTCAACGAATTTGTCGGTCAGCTTGCGCACTTTGCCTTCGAAGCGGGTGCCGTTGTAGTCCAAATAGACTTTCCAAATGGTCTTACCCTTGTGCAAGTCATCGTATTCGTTTTCGGGACTAAAAAAACGCATAAAAAATTTCGAATAGGCCGCCGCTTCCTGCATCATTTTGTCGCGCTCGGCTTGGTAAGTCGTCTGATCCCATTGCAGAAACTCGGCGCGTTGCTTAAGCATTTCGGTCTGCAGTTCGGCAGTCATGATCGTCATGTCCGCCTGAAAAGTTTGGTAGAAGCCCGAGTACTGACTGGTTTTCGAAGTGTTCTTGGTGACGAGCGATCGGTAGCTGCGTTCGCTCATCGCTTCGATGCCGCTGTTGTTTTTGATTGGCTTAACGGAACAGCCCAACATCGCGGCCGTTAAAAATAAAAGCCAAATGCGCGCCACGGTTATGCTCCTAAGTAGGGATGAATGAATTTTTTCAGATCGGCGATCACTTTGTCGCGATCTAGGTCATTGTAAGATTCATGGTAGCTATCGGGATATATTTCGACCTGTTTTTTACCGGTCAGTTTGTCGTAAAACTGACGTTCGGCATCGGGGCTGACGATTTTATCTTCGCCCGCGATTTGCATTAACACCGGGCTTTGAATTTCGGTCGCGTTTTGCATGGCCAGCGGGAAATTGTCCAACATGCTTAAGAACAGGCCCGGCGAAATTTTGTCGTGGCGCAAATTGTCTTTGGCGTAGGCTTGTCGCATCTCTTCATCGCGGGTCAGGTCTTCGTACTTAACTTCATTGTACATCGTCAGCGTCGGCAACCATTTGACGGCGAGACGGGCCGCGGCTTCCTTTAGCTTCGGGACCTGAAGCTTAAGCCCTAGTAGGGGTGAGCTCAACACCAGCGCCGCGTACTTCACTCTTTTGCTTTGTAAATACCTGAGAGTGACTAGACCACCCATCGAATGACCGAACAGCACGATATTTTTGCCTTGGGCCTCTTTAGTGATCATTTGGAAGAAGACTTCAAGATCATCGACGTAATAGGAAAGGTTTTTGACGTAGCCGCGCTTACCTTCGGAACGACCATGACCACGCATATCCCAGGCATAAACTTGCCAGCCGTCTTCGGCTAAAATTTTGGCTAGAGTTGCGTAGCATTCACTGTGTTCGGCCAAACCATGGGTGATAACAAAAATTCCGCGCGCGGGATCTTTATCCGGGTTCCAGGTTTGGAAGAAAAGTTCCGTTTGGTCTGAGCCTTTAAAATGGCCTTCAAAGCGCTGTGGCATGGGCTTATTTTTAGTCTAATTGGGGGAGGGGTCAAGGTTCGGTTGTAGCTAGGAAAGCTTTCGGCTACGCTATTTTCATGACTAGGCTATTCTTAAGGTCCTTGAAGCTATTCATTTTCGGTTTTCTCTTCTTTTCGGGCGTTTCCGCCTACGCGCAGCCCAGCGATACTACCGCCGGCATTTCTCCAGGTAGCGATGCCCCGTTCGAAGCTGGTTTTCATCTGGGCAACCTGCTTCCCAATCAAATTAGCGGAGTGGAAGAGATCATGGCGCTCGGCGGGGTCCGTATGGGCTTGCGGTTAGCGCCGCTATCGTATTTCGAGGCCGGCTTAATTTCGGGCAACGGCGAAGGCGTTGAGTGGAAGAACGCGCACGTCGACATCCGCATGGACATTCCCTTGGAAAACTTGCTGGCCGTGGCTTATGTGGGCGCGGACGCCGCGTATTACAAAGGCGTTGGCCAAGGCAACAAGTTGATTTTTGGTGGTCACGCTGGGGGCGGCATCATGGGCCATGTCGGCGGCCCCACCTGGTTCCGTGGCGACATGAAGTTTAGTTTTAGCCCAGGCACCTCGCTGTACATTGGTGTGGGACTGGTCTTCCGTTTGGGTGCTGCGGGCAATTCTTAGGCTTTTGAGGTAAAATGATTTCTGTTTCAATTGCGCAGGCATCGACCACAACGTGAGCGGATTATGAATTCATACAAATTGATTTCGAAGCCAGTCATTTTTGTAGTGGTGCTCATTGTCATGATTCCGATCAATCGAAGGGGCGACGCCATTATTCATTCCCATAGTTTAAATTGGCGCATGGGCGCGATGGCGAAGGCGCAAGCCGTGTCGGCTTTCCCCCAACTTCCGCTAGCCAGTCTAGCGATAGGTTTAGAACCCGAAGATCTTCGCAGAGGGCATATGATGAAGGCCGCGGGAAAGGCGATGTTCTACGGTCCGAAGAAGAACAACTGCTATCAGCTGGAGTACGCTTGCCGCTACGAACCCGTGTGGAAGACGGGTCCGTTTCATTTTTGGCCAGCGCAAATTAAAATCACGGATTGTGTGGCTGTTCGCACCGAAATTCCATTTTAGAAAACTAGAAATCGTAAGGAACCGCAATTAATCCCGAACGATATTTTTCCGTATTCGTCCACTTCGGAGCGCCACCCGAGCCGAGCGGATTAAATGGCGCCGTTTCGATATTGTCGCGCGCACGTAGGTGGCGCATCGAGTGCGCCTCGATCACATCACCGTAACGACCGGGAAACACGTGATACCCGACATGCGCAATGCCTACGAAAAAAGGGACCGAAGCAAATGCCGCCGGCGGCTTGTCGCCGAAACCGACCAGCTTGCTCGCGTTGTCGACTTTTGTTTGGTAGTACTTGCCGAGTTGAGTGGCGTTCTTAAAGTGCGCCAGATGATTGCCCCAGACCGCATTGTGGCGACGGCCAGCGGCGATTTGCGCGCTTGAGAGCGGCGCGATCCGGCGATCTTCTTCATCCCAACGAATCATTTGTTCTTCACTGGTTGCCGGATTCCAATAATAGATTTTCCAACCAAGATCCTGTAATGCAATTTGTAAATCCGTCCCGAGCATATCGACCGCGCGCAAATGAGTCATAATTTTGCCCCAAGAGGTGAGTGACAAGCCACCGGCACTTTGAAAACCCTTTTCCAAACACTGAACGGTCATGGTGATGCACGCGGTGCCCACCTGCTGGCGCGCAATTTCATAAGCTTGCACTTCACTGAAGCCCGAAGCCTGAAGTGCTGAGGCCCGCTGCTCAAGTGTACGATAGTCCGCACGACGATTGCCGTAATATTTTGAAGCTTGGTAGCGATCAAAAAATTGGACGTGGTCCGCGTAGGTCGCGTCCAGGCACTTGGCCGCCGTTTGCAGAATCACCGGAAGCTTTTGTTGATGCTCCGCTTTCTCGGCCGCTGAAAAATCAATTAAGGCCTGGGCCTTGGCGCCAGCGAATAGACTTATGATAGCGAAGACGATTTTAAACATTTTTGGGCTCCCGTAATGGGAGGGAGAATGCACGAAAAGGGCCGAGGCGGGAAGCTCTATTGGGTCTATGGAATTGAGCTGGTGCCCTAATGCGGCTTTAAAGGCGCGAACAGTCCCTATTTTTTATTGAAGACGCAGCGGTATTCGAAAGAGGGTTCGGCGTCGGCAGAGTTGCCCCCTTTTTGTTTCACGTGGATCTCTACTTTCCTGGGCGTAATTCGGGCGATTTTTTGGAGAACGGAGCGAACCTCGCCGCCACAGCGTAAAGTTTCGTTGAAACTTAAAACGGTGTCGGCGGAATTGACGGTGACCGTATCGCGCACGTCGTAAAGGCAGCCCTTTTCGTCTGGAATATCACTTTTTAGGACGTTGGATCCGGTCTCTGTGTTGAATCCATGGTGAACTCCAAGTTGTACGCCTTTTCCGTCAGGAAACATCTTGAATTCACCGTCCCCGCATTGTGCGGCAGTGCCCTGGGACAGAACATAAGTTCCGACGGAGAAATTTGCTAAAGGCTTTTGCGCGGCCAAGGTTAAGTGGCCCGGCATTAGCAACGGGAGAAAAAAGATTAACCGCATCTTGGTACCTTCCTTGCTAGAACCGGACCGAAATAATGGGGAGTATCGATCATGATGGCCTGACAGCAACGCACTTGGTTTTCAATCGAACTAATATCCACGCATGCGGGTCCACGTCTGTTGACGCTGCGAATGGCTGGGCTTTTCTCCAAACTACACAAGCCGTATCCAACATTTGGATTTCCCGCATTGCCTTTTCTCTGTGTCAAATTGAAGCGGCAACTCGTTTCAATCGCAAACAGCTTCATATAGCACGACGCTTTTGCTTCACCGACAACGGCGACAACCCGAGGCCGTATAGCCGCGCAGTTCCCGGATGACTCGGTTCCTCGTCCGTATCCGCTTTGTCGGCGACCGCGTTGCGGTTGAGTCTGAGGTTGTTGGTCCCACTGTGACCGGAAGAAGTCCATCGAGCTTTCACTATTCGCCGACTCGGCCATGGAAAATTCCGGTGAGGCCATGACCAAGGCGAAAAATAAAGCGATAGCTGTTTTGATATGCGGCGACACGTCCATTGAGGTTGGATCGGCCGTCTGACTCGATATTGTGAGGCTGGTTTGATGAATTTCAGTGGGCAGCGAAGTGATTTGACTTGGACTTGTCTCAATCTAAGAAAGCGGATGCAGCTAGCGGGGCGGCGGGGCCGGGGCTTGGGCGAATCTTGGGAGGCGATTCATAATTGGTGCAGCAAATTGCGCAAGTTTTGTGCTAGCCGTATGAGCTCGATCGAAAACGAATTTTTCGCATTGGTTTCAAAACATCTTTAATTGAGTCGCACTTCGGTCTTAAATGCAGCAAAATCATTTGATTCGGCGATGGTTTGAGTTTATGGTCGCGCCATGAAACAACTCAACTTCGAAAAGGTAAACGGCTGGGGCGGCAAGCGCAGAAATGCCGGTAGGAAAAACAAGACTTCTACGGTCAATCATATGAAGCGTGAACGGGTTGATTCTAAGTATCCATTGCATATTACGATGAAGGTCAGAAAAGGGGTCGTCTCGTTGCGCGGTCCGAAGATGTGTAAGGCATTGAAACGCAGCCTAGCGATGGCCAAAAAGCGTGGGTTCAATGTCATTCATTACGCATTGGAAAATAATCATGTGCACGTGTTTGCCGAGTCCGAAAGTAATGCGTCGCTACGGTCGGGCTTAGTCAGCTTTGGCTCCAGCTTCGGTAAAGCCGCTCGTCGCCTAACCGGTGGCAGGGGCGCTGTGTTCGCGGGTCGGTATCATTTACGGGTACTCAAGACTCCGCGGCAGACGAAGAATGCGCTGGCTTATGTGCTGCTGAATCATTCTAAGCACCAGGGCGCAAAGCCCTTTGTCGATGCAAAATCGTCGGCGGTGTTTTTCGGAG
>JBEIHA010000002.1:0-31953 GCA_040381635.1 Pseudobdellovibrionaceae bacterium | reverse complement strand
CCGCCAAATTAACGTTCACGTTTCCGGCAATCGCGTAAGCCACCACCAACACCGGCGAGGCCAAATAGTTCGCCAGAATAGAGGGATGAATGCGCGCTTCAAAGTTGCGGTTTCCACTCAAGACAGCCGCGGTCGCAAGTCCGCCCTTGTCGATCGCCGCTTGAATATGCGGCGGCAAGGGACCAGAGTTCCCGATGCAGGTCGTGCAACCGTAACCGGCCAAATCAAAGCCCAAGGCGGACATCGAAGGCATAAGTCCTGCGCTCGATACGTATTCGGAAACTGCTTTTGAACCAGGTGCGAACGAAGTCTTAACCCACGGTTTTACTTTCAAACCCTTAGCCACCGCATTGCGCGCGAGCATGGCCGCACCAATCATTAGGTCCGGATTCGAAGTGTTGGTGCACGAAGTGATCGCCGCGACCACGATCGAGCCATGGGTCAGACCATACTTGTTGCCTTTCGGATCTTCGACCGGCACCGAAGTCGCCAGCGGCCCAAAGGCGTGATCTGGATGTTGGCTTTCGCGCTCGATGCAGTGGGTGCTCAACGCACCACCCTCGTCCGTCCAGGCTTTCACTTTTACAGCATCAAAGCCTTTGATTTCTTCCGGGTAGCGCGTGACCAAAAACTTGCGGAAGGAATTGCGCACGTTCTTGAGTGATGAGCGATCGTGCGGTTTCGAAGGACCTGCCAAAGACGGCTCAACTGTAGATAAATCCAAAGTCAAAACGTCCGAGTACTTCACATTGGTCTGAGGTTTTTCGACGAACAGCCCTTGCGCTTTGTAGTAGGCCTCGGCACGCACGGCGCGCTCTTCGCGGCCGGTCAGCCGCAGATATTCAATGGTCTTGGCATCGACCGGCCAAATGCCGATCGTCGCCCCGTATTCAGGCGCCATGTTCGCCATTGTCGCGCGGTCGGCCACGCTCAAGGTGGTGACACCGGGCCCGAAGTATTCGACGAATTTTCCAACCACACCTTTTTTGCGCAGCATTTGCGTGACCGTCAAAACCAGATCGGTCGCCGTAGTTCCCGCGGGCAGAGCGCCCTTCATTTCAAAACCAACCACTTGGGGAATCAACATCGTGCACGGCTGACCAAGCATCGCGGCTTCGGCTTCGATACCGCCCACGCCCCAACCCACCACGCCCAAAGCGTTCACCATCGGCGTGTGCGAATCGGTCCCTACGACCGTATCGGGATAAACGTAGTTCTCGCCGCGCATCTCACCAATCTGTGCGACGTGCGCCAAAAATTCCAGATTCACTTGGTGGCAGATGCCCGTTCCCGGTGGCACCACCGAAAAATTGCGAAATGCCTGCTGTCCCCACTTTAAAAACTGATAGCGCTCGGTATTGCGTTCGAATTCGAGCTTCAGGTTTTTTTCCATGGAATCGGCTGTACCGAAATAATCGATCTGCACTGAGTGATCGATCACCAAATCCACGGGCTGCAAGGGATTCACTTTTTCCGTTTGTCCTTTGCGCTCACTCATCGCCGCGCGCATCGCACCCAGATCCGCCACCACAGGTACGCCGGTAAAATCTTGCAACAACACACGACCAGGTGTGAATTGAATTTCGTAATCCGATTCTTTCTTGGCGTCGTTTTTTACTAACGCCTCGATATCCGCTTTCTTGACGATCTCCCCGTCTTCGAAACGCAAAAGATTCTCGAGAAGAATTTTATGTCCATAAGGCATCGTGCTCAAGTCGACGTTTAGCTTTTTCGCCAGTTCAGGCAAGGAATGGTATTTGTACTTTTGGCCCGCAATTTCGATGGTCGAGAGGGTTCCGAAGGAATTCATAACGATGAACCTTTCTGCTGATGAATATCAATTGAGAGAACGTCCTTAATGAATAACTCTTGGACACTTCAAAGTGAATTGCCCTGGATACTTAACGCTTCGTGACGTCCAGGGGATTGTCCAAACCCGCGACAAAATCCGCAAACTTTCGCGCTCCCCCGACCTGTCGCCAATGACTTAAGGGCCGCTTCTGCAACGAGACTTAAGTCGTGCCGATGAAGATCGATCATGAAAAACGCAAGCTTCAAAACTATCCTGAGTGCCCTAATGCTCACCCTCACCGCCTGCGGAGCCACTGGCAAATCGGCGCAGCAGATTGCCGCGACGTCGATCGACAATCTGGGATGTAAAACGTCTCAGAGTGAAATGTGGACGACCCTTCATCGCATCGTCGAAGAAGGTGGATCCTATCCCGAAGCGGCCGAGCTTCGTCAGGCTCTTCTAGCGGCGGGTGAAAAGCGCCAGCTCAAAGGTAAAGACTTTGAAAGCTACGTCGACGCGTTCGTTGCGAATTATTCGTTAACGATCGAAGGCATCAAAGAAAAATTAAGTCCCACGGATCTCGATGGTTGGAAGAAAGCTCTCGCCGAGATGGAAATCGGTGTGCGCGTCACCTCGGTCCACGCCGAACTGCAAGACAAACTGCAAGCTTCACTGAAGAGCCTTGATGAACAAGACGTCCAACTCAAGCAAGAGTGCATCGCCGATGAGGGCACGGCATCGCTCCCAACGCCGGTCGCACCAAACACTGGCGCGGTGAAAACAGGAACCATCTGGGAACAATTGGCCGGCGAAGGCCCCGAAGTCTTGGGCGCCCGCCGCTCGCTTGCGACCGCATACCAAAGTTGTGATGTGTTAAGCCTTCCCGCCATGACGTCAGCGACCCCTTCTGTGAATGGGATCACCGTTTTGGCCGAGCCGCACCCGGCCGGCGGCCGCAAGCGTGTCTACGGATCGATCGCCAATATCAATGCCTCGCACTATTACATTAAGAATCAGCGCCTCGCGAAGAACTCGTGCTTCGAGATTCGCAACGCGCCACTTATTTACGATTTTGGCGGTAAGCCCGCAACTTCGGCGGCAGACACCAAACTTATGAATTTCTTTAAAAGTAGCGGCAGTGGAACTTATGTGCTGGGAATCGATTGCTCGGCCTTTGTGTTCTCGGCCTTGGCCGTATCGGGCTTAAAGATGGATCCGGATCCTAAGAAAATTCTTAAGGCCGATCTGGTGCATGGTATTGGCTCGCGCGCTTTTAAAGAGCCACAGTCGAACGGCCTTCGTTGCCTAGAGAAAATTGCGGTCACAAAAAGCGCTTCGATCAAGGCTGGCGATGTTGTTGCTATAAACGGCCACGTCGTAATGGTCGATCACGTCGGCGTGGATGCCTTCGGCATCAACAAGATATCGTCGCTTGCCGATTGCCGTGCCGAGAAACTTCCGTCTTCGGATTTCGATTTTGTTCTCGCGCAGAGCTCACCGTCAAAAAGTGGAATCGGCATTAACCGTTTTCAAGCCCGCGATTATTTGAAAGAGTCTTCGACCTACAAAGACGGTTTAACTAAATACGCGGTCGCCGCATGCAAAGCCAAATTCGGCACGATCACCACGGTTGACACCACAAATTTATCCGTGACCCGTCACAAGAAAACGGCCGATTGCAAAACGGAAGCTTTAAGAATCACCAATCAAGACTGCGTCGATTCTTGCCGCGCGATATAAAGCTGGATCACAGAATGCGGGCACGCCACTCGGTGCCCGAAGATTCGACCCTAACCAAGTTGCAATTGTCGATTTTGAAGCGCGGGATTTTTAACAAATCCTGCATCGCCAGCCACACTCCCCCATGGGCGACGATCACGTAGGGGTGAGTGTCTGAATGAACTTGCCGCCAGGCTGAATCCACTCGGCTGTAAAACTTCACGCGCGATTCGCCCGTCCGAGGTTCACCGTCCCCCAACAATTCCTGACCGAATTCGGCAAAGGTTTTGCCCTCCCATTCGCCCAAGTGCCATTCACGAAAATCGGGGTGGATCTCCATTTCAAGATTCAAGGATTTGGCCAAATACTCGGCGGTCTGACGGGCGCGCTGCATGTTGCTGACGATCAGTCGATGGATCGGATCTGTGACCTGAGTCTTTAGCACGCGAGCCACTTCGGCCGCCTGACGGTGACCTTCATCGGTTAAGGGGTAATCCAGGCCAGAGCCCGCTAAAATTTCAAGACGATTGGCCTCAGTCTGGCCGTGACGGACGAAATAAAAAAGCATGAAGAAACTCTATCAGGTACTTAGGGCAAACGTAAATCTGTAGCGCGCAAAGTTTGTGGTAAACCAAAACGACCCGAATCTGGGATCAAAGTGAAATCCAATTGAACTGCGCGCAGCCCCATCCAATTCTTCTTGCTTGAGGCCACACCACCGTAAAGTTCGTCACCAAAGATCGGAAAGCCGTGTTTCGCCATCTCAAACCGCAATTGATGCGATCGTCCGGTCAATGGCATAAGTTCCCAAAGCCACAAATCCCCCACCTCACCGATCAGGCGCGCACGAGTGGATGAATCTTTACCGTGAGGGGCTTCGAAGGCCCGTCTCTTCCCCTTCGCGATTTTTGACTTCCATTCGGCCCATTCGCGAAAATCGCCCGAGCCAGGCTGACTGTAGGCTTGGTAGGTCTTAGCGACCAAGGATTGTTCGAACCAGGCTTGCGCCTCGCGGTGGGCTTCTTTGGATTTGGCGAACATCAGTAAGCCACTGACTTCAAAGTCCAGACGGTGCACGGGGAAAATTTGGGTGCCCAATTGGGACTGAAGTTCACGACCGAGGCAAGGCCTGGGATCTGAGGCCTCGCGACCCGGAGTACTCAGCCAGCCGTGAGGCTTAATGACGGCGATCAGATGCGAATTTTCAAACAAGATTTCAATGGGCATCGACAGCCGATACCATGAAGATTCCGCACTTGTCGCTCTGTTTCAAATCCGTTAGACCTACCTATGACATTTCTTCGCTTTATTTTTTCTTTTTCCATTTTTTTCGCCGCCCCCACTCAAGCCGAAGAGTCCGCTGCCGGATCGCTACTCGACGCAACCAATAAAAATGAAAGGCTCAACGAACAAGAGGAGAGCATTCTCGAACGTCACTACCCGTTCTATTTCGCCTACGGGCGTCCGCTATCTAAACTTCAGGTGAGCTTTAAATCGCCACTCGTGCGCGGTGTTCCGCTTTATTTCGGATACACTCAGTTTATGTTTTGGGAACTGGAAGAAAAATCAAAACCCTTTCGCGACTTCACATATAACCCAGAATTGTTTTACCGTCTCGACACCATCAAATGGGGTTGGCTTAAGTCGATCGATATTGGAATCTACGGGCACAATTCCAACGGGCGCAAAGGCGCGGACTCGCGCTCGCTGGACAAACACTACCTACGTCTGAATTTCGATCAGGAGGGCGACCGCTGGGTCACTCGTTTCGGGACGCAATTAAGCTATCTTTACGCTTTCGACGAGACCAACCGAAACATCCAAGAGTACATTGGCCCGGTTTCTCTAAGTATTTCCTTTATTCAGCTGTTCGATTCATGGGTCGACAAAAGCGAAGTGGCCCTGGCGGTTTCCCCGGGGGGCAAGTTTGCGGATCAATGGGATCGTGGTGGCTACCAGCTTTCGTGGTCTTTCCGGGCCGGGCACTTTGATTTAGTTCCCGCCTTTTATTTGCAGTACTATTACGGCTACGCCGAAACTCTGTTGAACTACGACAATCAGGTCAGCGAATTCCGCGGCGGTATAATCTTCTAGGTCCGAACGCCGTGGGCGGCGTGGTGATTTAGTGACCAATCGCATCCCCGAAATAGTTCCCGACTTGATGCGCGGCACGCTCGAGTCACGCTACAGCTTGGGGCAAAACTGGGCTATTCACGCCGATGGCTCGATGCGAGCCGCCGATGCGGGCTCTAATCTTCCGATCTACACTTACACTTCGGTCGACGCCAGGCTTTACGGCGCAGAATTCGAATACCGCCACACCCTCCCCCAATGGATTCCCGGGGGCCGCCTGGAATAAGCTGAACGCGGGATTCGAGGTGCCGTTCGCGGTGAATAGCATAAGCTTAAGTTTGTTTGGGCGGGTCAATAACATTTTGGATGAAGAGGCACGCAACCATGTTTCGGTCATCAAGGATTTGGCGCCGCTACCTGGTCGCAGTTACAGTGCCGGGATTCAGGCGACGTTTTAGATTGGCAAGTCGGCCGCTGATCAAATTGCCCATTTCAGCGCCGACTCACGATACCTTCAACAGCAAGTGATGCTTCGGATGAATCTTGGCCAACATTTCCACCAACTTATCGGTAGAAAATCGCTGATGTCGATAACGAAGAACTTTACTCATAAGACTTTCATCAACACCCACCAACTTTGCCAATTCTTTGCTTTTTAAATCATGTTCTCGCGCATAGATCACAAACTGTTTGCAAATTTCATAGCGCAGCCTTTCCAATGGCGTTGCATTGGCCGGCAACAAAAGAGAACCTTCAGCTTTATCAAGCTTCTTTCTCATTTTCGCTAATTCTTTATCGCTCGGGAACGCCATCATTTCCTCCTGTAAGCATTGATAACACCGATATAAAGTTGATCTTTTTCAAGAAGCCAAACCAATCGATAGGACTTACCTTTTGAAATCAAATTCTCGGTCGTGTAGTACTCAAACCCTTTTGCAACGACTTCCGGAGTAAACTCTCCGCCATCCAAAAGAAGCACCAGCTCGACAATCAAAGCATCAGAAATTGTGTCTGAGTGCTTAAGTTCATAATGTGGGTCAATCACAACATTTCTTATGTGCCGATTGTTGACCATGATGTTTACCTTGAAGGAACGTCTCACCATGAACGGTAGTCTACACTAAAGTGGGCAAATTTGTCCATTTATTTGAGCCGCCTGAACTCGAAGACGCGTGAATTCAACACTTTTATTCTACTAGGACATTAACGGCGGTTCAGTTCCGCTCAATCTCAGCGATGAAAGCCTCGTACCCTTCAATTTTTGAAACAATCTCCCAAGCACGATTGTAGGCGGTTACCGGCATGCTTTTATATTGATCATCAATCATCTTGAGCAGGTCGGACCGACCAAGTTCTGTGTACACATACTTCTGCAAGGCCATGAGGTGCAGATGATTGGTGACCGTACGTTCTTCGTCCCTATATTTTGTCGTCAATGGCGTGGGCCACGTCATGTTTTCAACCACCCATGTGTGCAACATCTCATGAAAGACCAAGTCCGCAAAAGATTCGTCCGAGCGAACAGGCCTCGCTCCCATATAGGACTTTAAAAATCGATTGACGTTGAGAACCAGCGGATTGCTGTATGAGGGCGCTTGGCAAACCGAAACCGTGGCCGTAATCTCTTTTCTTTTGAATCCACGCCCGAAAGTCTCAAAAACTTTTCCAAACAATGTAGGCCCGGATTGGCCCCAAATTCTAGTGAAGTCCGGGATCTTAAGCCGAGCCTCTTGCGCCCATGCCAGATCGATTTTGCGCTCAGGTGTGTTCGCGCAAGTCCGATCATAAAGCCAGCTGTATTCAAAAAAGAGCGTGGGTTGCGACGGAACATCAGCATGGACTTGCAATGCGCAAACTAGAAAAAAAGGGGCCAATAACTTCAAGCTACTCATCGACAGGCGCTCGCTGACAAGTCGGCGTATAAGAAGTCTCCTGAAGTTCCTGGTTGCTGGCCCCTAGGAAAAATTTAGAGGTCAGAGCTACAAAGCAGTCGCTTTTGCCGCGAAAACTATGGGCTGTAAAATTATCGAGGAACAAAAAACTTCCGGGGATCTCGCGAGCTATTTCGATCATAGCACGGCCAGGCGTCACATGATCGAAAGCTCCGCCGTATATGAATGTGGGTGCCGTGATCTGTTTCAACAACGGAGTGTAGTTAAAGTATTCATGCTTTCCTTGGAACTCGCTGCAAAAACCCATCGCCATTTGCCAAATTGGAAATTCACCTTCGTATTTGGTGGTGTATGGAAAAATCTCAAGGCAGGCGATAGAACGCATCATCCACGGCGTTATCTCTCTAGTCCCATCTTTCATACCCTGAAGCACTTGCGCTTTTTCCCCCGCTTTAACTTTTTCGATGACCTCTTTCACTTTGGCGGGAATGACCTCCACGCGGCCTTTATACGAATAAAGCGGACCGAACGCCCAACCAATAAACGCATTCTTAAGCTCAATGTCATTCTGCCAAAGCTGCTCGAGTTGTTCGCGTGAACCATTGTCGACAACACTAAACACAAGGGATTCCAACAAAACACCAACTAGGTGAAAGTCGTCCATTTTTGAAACGGCTCCGCCAATCGAAAAACGGTCGATGTGATCGGGATAGAGAAGCGCATACGTCTGCGCCAGAATTGAGCCGTAGGAATAGCCCCATACGCTAATCCGGCCATGACTACCGACAAGTTCTTTGCGAATCAGATCAATGTCACTGGCCGCCTGTCTCATCATCATGGATTCTGCCGGTTCATTGCCCGGAAACTTCGGACGGGAACACCCCACCCCACGGTGATCCATGGCGATCACGTTGAATTTTTTGAGTAGGTCGGTTTTCTCAAAGAGATCTACGAGCGGATGAAGATCAGCGTGAGTCTGGCCGGGGCCACCAGGAATAACGATCAACAGTTTCTTTGCTGGATCCCAGGGGCGAAAAAGCTCGTAGTAAACCCGAATCTTTTTATCTTTATAGACTGTTTGCAATTCCTTAAAGACATTCAATCCGGGAATGCGGTCAACGCGAGCCACGCTCTCCAAATCATGAAAGACCGGCGCATCGACGTAGCGATCGGTCGCTGACGCAGCGGGGCACTCATTGTCACCATTTCGCCAAAGTGGTTCGGCCGTATTTGGCCTCGCCTGAGAATGAACTGCAAAAACAAAAAGACTGACAATCAAGGACCGTCGGATCATTGCCTTCCCCCATATTTTGATTACTGAAGACTTAGACGACGGCCGATTCCAAGTCAAATGACCGCTAGGAGCAAGGCAATTCTGCAGGGCAAGCAGCTTTATTCCAAACTGACTTTCGAATTTTCAATATTCACGCGCACCTTAATAGGCTTGCCCGGGATACTGTCCTTGGTGCCCTGGTATTCGCGAGTGTCGACTTCAATGAGTAGTCCAGAAACCGGATTGAACGAGGAGCGAGCATTTTTCACATCAACACCGAAGCTTCCAAGAATCGCGACGCACTTCATTTCACCACCTGTCGGACCATTGACTTCAGGGAGCACGATCGCGATCCCTGCCGAGCAGCACATGGGATCAAGAAGATCGACGGTGTAGACCGCCACTCGCCCGTCATGGAAGTAACGCGTGGTTTCGCCTATCGGACCGATCAGCGTGGTCAGGCCGATTTTAGCCCTCTGACAGCTGACGACCTTGCGTTCGAACGCCTGAGCACCGCTGGCTAGAACCATAACCAAAAACAAACCTAAGATTTTCATACGCGGTGTCCTCCGAAACTATGTTTTAGCACATTGGTTAGGGCTGAAACAGAGATGCTGCAAAACCTTCAGACCTGAAAAAAGATTGTTCAGCCGAAAAATGGCGCTTAAGCTTCAAGCATGATTATAAAAATCTTGTTTATCGTCATAGTGCTCACGTTGGCTTCCGCATGCCGCACGACCAACCAACACAGCGCCATTTTATTTCTAGAAACGGGCCGCCTGATCGATGGCATCCACAATACGGTTTATCAAGATTTGGACATTATTATCATCCGTGGGCGAATTGCGGGCGTGGGCCAAAATCTCATGGTTCCGGCCAATGCTCGCGTGATTGATTTAAAGAAATACACCGTCCTACCTCGCTTGATCGACAAGCAGAAAATTACCTCTGCGCGCGGACAATCACCCATGAAGGCGATCCAATCCGCAACCCACCTCTCGGCGAAAGCTTCGGGTCAAGAGAACAAAATCGGTAGTGTCACACCGGGCCTTTACGCGGATCTGATCGCGATCGAAGGGGACCCCTTGGTCGATCTCCGAAGTCTAGAAAACGTGAAATTTGAGCTAAGAGAGGGCCCGAATGGTGCTTCGACTCTGGTCGAGGATAAAAAGCTATAGAGAATGCACTGGCTTAAACGGGATTTTTTGTTTGGCTCGGCCCCTTTGATCTTCTAAAATCAAAATCATAAAGGACAAAACCGAATGCAAGAAACCGCTTCCCCTAAGAAATGGAATACTCCTCAGGGAGTGAACTGGTACATCGCTGCTTATCTTTTCGCCTCGCCGATTTTGGCAATAGGGGGTGTGATCGCCTACCTGTATTTTAACGGCATTCACTTCCTTGAACCGCTGCAGTTTTTCTTTTTCTATTTTGTAACGGGCATGGGCATTACGGCGGGCTATCACCGTTACTTCGCGCATCGCTCCCACGATGCGCATCCGGTGATTCAGTTGTTCTATCTGATCGGTGGCGCAGCGGTGATTCAGCAAACCGCTTTGCAATGGTCCAATGTTCACCGCTTTCATCATCGCTACTCGGACACGGATCTCGATCCTCACAATATTAAGAACGGTTTTTTCTACGCCCACATGGGCTGGATTTTTCACAAGACCGACCTGAACGATGACCGCAGCATGGTCGGCGATTTGCTGCAGAATAAATACTGCGTATGGCAAGAAAAGTACTACTGGTGGCTGGTGTTGATTTTTGGCATTGCTCTGCCCACGGGGATCGGCGCGCTTTACGGTCGGCCCCTTGGTGGCTTTTTGTGGGGATTCGCCCTGCGTATGGTTCTTCAAAACCACGTTATCTTCAGCATCAATTCGCTGGCTCACACGTGGGGCAAGCAGACCTATTCGACAAAGTTTGAAGCGCGCGACAACTGGCTCTTGGCTTTGATATCGAACGGCGAAGGTTATCACAGCTTTCATCACCGCTTCGCCAGCGACTATCGTAACGGCTGGCGCTGGTTTGACTGGGATCCATCGAAATGGTTTATCGGCGCAATGTCTTACTTGGGATTAACTGGAAATCTTAAGCGCACACCTAAAGAAAAAATCCTGGCCGCAAAACAAAACCGCGCGGAACTTGCGGGCTAAACCTAGCGAAACGTTTGGCCCAAGGATCCCACTTCGGAGCCAGCGCTTGGCGTGCTGGCCGGTGCGATCCCGCCCCCCGTCGACGCTTGCGGTGGAACCGAAGCCGGCGTGCGGTCCGCAATCACTTGGGAACTTTGCGGGGGATCATAGTACATGGACCGAGGATTTTTGGAATCCTCTTCTAAGGCCGCCTGAATTTTTAAAGCTTGCGCTTGAAGAGACTGCGGTAGAACGGGAGTCAATTTTTTCTGACCATCGGGTCCGGTTGTGACCTGAACAGCGCCCGTGCCACCATTGGCTTGAGCCGACGCTTGCGCGGCAGGAATCTGTGCCGCC
This sequence comes from Pseudobdellovibrionaceae bacterium, assembly GCA_040381635.1. Lineage (GTDB taxonomy): Bacteria > Bdellovibrionota > Bdellovibrionia > Bdellovibrionales > UBA1609 > JALHOQ01. Next base: position 20,709 of record JBEIHA010000002.1, on the reverse strand, counting down.
AACTGCGGGTTTTCCAAGGCCATTTTGGCGCGCCTTTGACACTGCCCTGACGGGTCGAACATACACGCGTTCACCATCGCTTTGACTTCCTGCTTGCTCTTATTCTTTTTCCCGCAGCCGATCTGAAGAAACATCACCGCAGTTACCAAAGCCATTAAAATGGGAGTGCTCATAGACACCTCACTTGAGCCTATTTAATAGCAAGCCGCGTTCCGCCCAGAGGCCCCTCCTAGGCCTAGCCGCCGTTCAAACTTTAAGCAGAGCGCAAAACATTCGACAATCGAACGCGTCTCAAATTGAGATGACCTTTAGAAATGCCTGCGGCTATGATCGCCCCATGCTGACCAAAAGTTTTATCCATCTGCCCGGCATCGGCCCCGAAACCGAAGAACGTTTCTGGGCTCAGGGCTTAAGCAGCTGGGATCATCTTGCCGAAAACGTGTCCACCTTGTTCGGAGCAAAGAAGGCCGTACAGATCGCCGCAGCCCTCGACGAATGCCGTGCCGCTTTCGATGCGTCCGAGTTCAACTATTTTCAGGGTCGCTTTAAGGGCGCGGAAATGTGGCGACTTCTCCCCGCCATTCTACATTCTTGTCCCGAGAAAATTGCCTATTTGGATATCGAAACCACGGGTCTGGGCTTCCCGCCCCAATGCAAATCCACAACGATCGCTGTTTACTACGGTGGCCAGCTTTTTTTAGAACATGACCGCGCAAAAAAAGCGAAACTTCTAAAAGACATCGAAGAAGATGCCCAATGCCTCGTCACTTTCAATGGCGGCACCTTTGATCTTCCTTTTTTACGCCGAGAATTTCTTTTGGATCTGCGACACGTGCACGTCGACTTAAGATTTTGGCTAGCGAAACTGGGTTATCGCGGGGGGCTTAAGAAAATCCAACAGCAGTTTAGCGAAGTTCGCCAGCGCGCCTCTATGGATATCGACGGCTTTGACGCCGTTAGGCTGTGGCGCTTGCACGAGCGCGGCGTTCCGAATGCCCTCGAAACTTTGTATACGTACAATGCCGAAGACACCGTGGTGTTGGAGCAATTGATGTTTTGCGGATTAAATTTAGAATCGGACCGTCGCCCCAATCTGGCGCTAGATTCTTTCGAAATTCCGCAAACTCCGCATATACCGATGGAAGTTTGCCCGCTAGTTTATCGTATGTTGCGCGGCTAAACAGCCCGCTGGTTAATTTCAGAGCGCGTTTTCGATTGCGGCCTTCAGAGGTTCGTAACCGATCGCGGGTTGCATGACTCCGTTGATAAAGAAAGTGGGAGTTCGATCCACGCCCAGCTTCTGACCGTCGGCTTGATCCAACTTTACTTTTTCGCCGTGTTTTTTGATCACGTAGTCTTCTTCGCTGCGCATTTTGTCGATCCCGATTTCTTTCATGTAGTCTTTCAGCAATTCGGGCCGGGCGTCGTGATGACCACCCCAATCATTCAAACGTTCAAACAAGATGTCCATCAGCTGATCGTACTTTCCCGATTCACGCGCCTCTTCCAAAAGTGCCGCCGCATAAAGGGCATGATCGTGAAAGGCCATATAACGAATCACTAATCGCACTTTGCCGTCATATTCTTTCAACAGCCTTTTGACGATCGGATGCATGGCTGCGCACGCTTCACACTGGGGATCCATAAACTCGACCATGGTCACCTTCGCATCGTCGGGCCCCTTCACCAAGGAATGGGGGCGAATCAAAAGTGAAGGATCAAAATTGAAACTGCCCGCAGCGGCCGCAGGCTGAGCTGGCGTCTTCGCCGGGCGATTAAGAAAGAAAATCGCCGCCACTAACCCGGCAACGACGATCGCCCCAATCAAAAAAGATTTATTATTGCCCATCGCTCACTCCTTCGCTTTTTTCTGCACGTCCCAAGTACAATGACCAGACACCTAAAATATTGAAAATCAAAAATCCCGCAAAAGCCATCAGCGGGATGGTGATAAAACCAAACAATTCCAACTGCCGAGTGGTGCACGACAAATCTTTTTGGCACGGCACTAGGCCTTCGGAAATAACATCATAATAGAGCAAATTATGGTACCCAGCGATTAGCAAACCAAAGACGGCTAAGGGCAGAGCGTAGGTCCAAACCGCTTTGTCGTTCCTCCATAAGCCAGTGCCGAAAACAAAGACGAGCGGGTACATAAAGGCGCGTTGGTACCAGCACAACACACAGGGAGGAAACTTCATCACTTCGCTGAAATAAAGGCTTCCGAGAGAACCGGCCAGGGCCACAAGAAAACTCAGTCGCAAAATCGAGTTGAAAGTCGGCATTGAGGTAAAGACTTATGCAGGTGAGGGCCACTAAGCAAACAATGGGACGCAAGGTCATTTGCGTAAGAACGTGTAAAGAGCGCCGAAGGCTAAGCCGCCCGCCTGGGCCGCGAAATTTACGGGCATAACCTCTACTCCAGCCGTAAAATTAAAATAAAACCCGAAGGCCACCCACAGAATATAAAAAATGAGGAAAGCTTGCGCCGAAATACTCACCTGCGTGAGCGTCTCACCGGGAACGAACTCGCGCACCACGCCCACCCGCCTGCGACCGAACAGCCAGTTGCGACTGTAATCTTGGTATTCGCCCACTCCATAGCGATAGCGATGAGGCGTAAGCGTGGTGCGTAAGCGGTTGTTCGGAAAGCGAATGCCGTAATAGGCGATGAGTCCCGCGACCGCGGGTCCCATCCCGGTGCTCATCACCGTTCCGCCACTGATCGCGTAAACGGCATTCCCCGCTAGGCCCGAAAGCAAAAAAAGTTGCAGCATTTCCCCATGGCCGATTTCGTCCTCGACGTCATCACCCACGGTGATCAAAGCCAAAATCGAAACGAGCAAGTAGGCATAGTGTAACTCGAAGAACAGCGAACTGACCAATCGCATACCAAGATTCGCCAAAGGATCCGTGGGCACAAAAGCCCAGCGTTCATAAAGCCCAGGCTGGCTAAACGCCATTAGGGTTGCAATCAGCGCGAAAAAGACAAACATATAAGTTAAAATGGGGGGTCGAGTTTTGATGTGTTTCGATTCTTCGAAATCCGCGAACTGACCCTTCCAAGGGACTTCCTGAATGTCGATCAGTCCGGTAGCCTGGCGTGAAATTTTGACTTTGGACTTAGGCTTTGGCGCGAAGGCCCGGTCAATCTCGCCTGGGTTGGCGGGCTCAACGTGGGCCGCGGCCTTTAAACTTTCCCACTCACCGTTGTCGAACCAGAAAGCGTGGCAGCGCGCACAGGCGTCGACTTGAACAAAAGAGAATGTTTCGGTCTTAAATGCCAAAAAGGGACCGGAACACAAAGGGCAGCGGCGCGCCGATTCCAATCCCGAAGCCTTGGACTTGATTCGCGAGACAAGATCATCGGCCAATTGGCGATCTTTGAAAAAGGTCTGGATCGCGCCGCCCCCGGCAAGGATACCATGCTCCGTGCAGGCGTAGAAATCCTTACCCTTCAACTTGAAGCGAGAAAGCCCAAGCGGGCAACAAGGACATCTGAGTTTCATTAGTGAAAGGATGGCCGAAAATGATTGCCCGGTCCAGGCTTTGTGTACACAATGGCCGCCAATGAGTCCTACAAATCCTCTTCATAAACAACTCGATGAGCAAAAGTTTTTGCACGCGGTCGCCTACGTCGAACAAGCGGCCGGCGGGCCCAAGATTCTGAACACCAGTGAATTGGGTTACCTGAATCAAATGCTCACCGGAAAAAATCAAGAGCCCTGGCGCCTGGAACCCGCGGCGGTCACGATCCCGACGGGGCAGGTCCATCACTTCAACGTACTTAACAATCCGGTCGTCGTGGCGCGCGACATTTTAGGTGAAACCTTTCAAGAAGCCGGCAATGGCGATCTGAAGGAAGCGGTTTTGCACCTCTACACGCAAATGATTTTGAAGCATTTGTTTCGCGACGCGAACCGTCGAACCGCCGCCCTTGCGGTCTTGTGGTTGGTGCTCTCTCGTCGCGGCAGCATCGACGCCATCGAATTGGAGAAATTTCCCGTCGGTGATCTGCGCAAACCCGAGGATCTCGAGCGACTTTCTCAACGACTCTCAATGCTTATTCGCTGAAGCCATTTTGGGCTTAGGTTTGTTATTCTTTCCTTGGGTATTCCTTCATTAGGCGAACGAGTGTAAGGCTCAAGTTATGAAGGCCTTGATTCCGTTCGTTATTTTTACGGCTTCCCTGCATGCGCAACCATTCGCTTTCTCTTATGTACATACGACGCAAGCCACGGGCCTAAGTTTCGATCCTAAGGCAGATAAAATCCGCAGGGAATCGGCAGTCTTTGCTCAGTACCGTCGTTATCCAAAAAGTTCACGCGGGACGGAGACCTGGCAAAACTGTTACGAAAATCCGGATTCCCATTTTTTTTGCGAGATCATCCTCAACGAACGCGAGAAAAACCCCGACCCGGGAACCGCCAAAGAAAAACGTAAGAAATTTTTCGACGCGCTCATGGCCTTAGATAACGAAGCCGTTCGCCCTAGACAATGCCTTCAGGCGCGTAAAGTTCTTAGTGAATTGGTCAACGACCCTTCTGCTTATTCGCTGCATGCGCGCTCCTATTATTGGCTTTGGTCTTGCGCCAAAATACTTAATGACTCTGAACAGGCCGCGCAAATAGCGATGACCTTAAACAAAAAATTTCCGGTGGCGCATCACACTCTATTGGTCATGATTCAGGAAGAATCTCCTCGGCTAGAAGAAATTTTAAGCGAAAGCCCGGACTGGCCCGTTCGCTTTCGCTCGGACCTGATCCCATCGCTTAATCCCTTCATCGCCGGGATCGAAGCTTTAATGGAGAACAATGAAGACGGTGCCGCAGCGGTCTTAGGCCTGCACATCAACGCCAAATTGCAAGACGCCGAACCCGAGCTGCGCCTTTACATGGCCAGTCTTATGTCGCGCGTGTCGGCCTCCGTGCCCAGTGTATTGCCGATCGCGCGAGTTCTCGTGCCACTCTTTCAAGGATTGCCGGATTATTTATCCGCGCGACTGCTTCGACTGCTGTTCCCTGATGACTACCGAATGCCGGGGCCCGATCCGATAAAGAAAACCGTCTTTCGCGATTTGATCCAAGAGCATAAATTGGACCTGGATCCCCACTTGCTCAAAGGTTTGATTCATCAAGAAAGTGCGCTGAATCCGCGTGCCGCAAGCGTTGCTGGGGCCTATGGCTTATCGCAAATGTTGATTGGTACCGCTGGCGACCAGTGGCGATTAATGAGCAAACAACCCGATGCTGCCGTCACGCCGGCCATGTTGTTTGATCCCGTCTTTGCGGTTAAGGTCGGCGCCGCAGATTTCCAGCGGCGACTTAAGACCTTCGGCGGAAACCGAGTCTTGGCCGTGGCCAGTTACAACGCGGGTGAAACCGGCGTGAAAAATTGGCTTAAAGAGGTCAAGCCGATCCGCGACCAACAAATTTTGGCCGACGTCCTATTTATGAACCGAATGAGCGCCGAAACCCATGTGCCGCAGTACGTGGCGGCGGTCCTAAGTAAAGCGTTTTGGTACGCACATCTTTACCGTGCCCCAAAGTTTGGGACGACGGGTTCCAATTCTGAACGCCCATAATCAATTCAATAGTTTTTCTGTGTGGTCCCCACCTTGCAATTCGTTCTCTTACTGTGAACGTCCTAAGGAGGACACGGATGAAACTAGCGATGTTTGTTTTCTTAATGTCATTGACGACGGCCGTGGCTTTCGCCAGCCCCCTCGCTCCGGTTGAGCAAGAACATCAAGGCGTGTCTGATAACGTGTACATGACGTGTGAACTTAATCTGGAGAGCTTGAAAAGTGCCGCCGACAACAACCTCGACAGCAATGAGGTCGCCCAACAAGACTTAGAATCCGAATGGATTGTCTGGGATTCTTATCAGCGCTTAAGCACGGAATAAACTAGGACTCGGCCAATTTCTGCAGGTCAAGACGTCGTAAGTTTGGCGAAAGCCAGGCGACAACCCCCACCGTCAGCAAACACATCACGCCGCCAAAAAGCACCGCTGGTACCGTACCTAGAATTTTCGCGGCAATGCCTGACTCAAGCTCCCCGATTTCATTACTGGATCCAATAAAAATTGAATTCACCGCCGAAATTTTTCCGCGCATATGATCCGGAGAAAGCATCTGGACAGCGCTCGATCGAATGATCATATTCACGCTATCGCAAACGCCGCTCATAAAAAGGGCGAAGATCGAAAGGTAAAAATTCTGGCTCAATCCGAAAAGCAAAATGCTCATTCCAAATCCCGTGATCGAGGTTAAGAGCCAAGTGCCCGATCTGCCCTTGAGCGTGCGCCGGGCTTGATAGAAGGCCATCAAGGCTGCACCGACAGCCGGAGCAGCTCGTAAAATACCCAAACCCTTAGGTCCGACATTTAAAATTTCGCTCGCGAAAATGGGAAGTAAGGCCGTCACCCCTCCGAACATGACTGAAACCATATCTAACGTGAGCGCCGGCAACAGGATCGGATGCCCAAAGACGAATCTTAAACCCGAGAGAAATTCGTCCCTGATTGAAGCGTGGGCCTTCGAAGGCGGAAGTGGTTCTATGTTGCGCTCGATCCTCAACATCGACCACATGGCAAAAATCAGTAACAGGCAGACCACCGTGCTGGAAGCGATCGCCCCTGCAAAACCAAAGACCAAACCGCCGACCGCGGGGCCGGCGATGCGGGCGATTTGTAAGGCCGAGCTCATGGTGGCCGTTGCCTTTAAAAGTTCTTGAGCGGGCACCATGCGCGGAACCGAGGCATAGACCGCGGGGCCCGCGAACGCACGCGCCAGTCCCGTTAAAAAAGCCGCCGAATAAAGCATCGCCGCTTGCGAAAACACCGAAAGTTGATGGGCGACCAGATGCTCGGTCAACACTAAGAGGCCCGACAGCAGACTGACGTAAATCACGCGCCGGTAAACCTTCAGCGGAGGCCTACGATCCACCATATAGCCCGCATACAAAGACAGGCCAATGGCCGGCACGGCCTCGGCCAGGCCGATCATTCCGAGGGCTAAGGGATCCTTAAGCAATTCATAGATGCGCCAGCCCAGAATTACGGACTGCATCTGCACCGCAAAAGTGAAAAAGAAACGGGCGCTAAGGAGTCGACGAAAATCCAATGACATCGTGGACCGCGAATATAGCGCGCGCCGACGCATTGAACAACCGGGGAATCGGGTGTAGCTTTGGCCCGTGAACTTCTATCGCTACCCCTTTCCTGATTTGCAACGGCTATGGCAGGACCACGGCCTTACCTTGGAAAGCGCCAACCTGGTCTACAATTGGCATTACAAGAAGAACCGGCGCGAGGAATGCACGCTCCACAATCTTCCGCTGAAGACCAAAGAATTTTTAAAGAAGATCTCGTTTGAGCTTCCTCAAATTCATACGGTGCGCGACTCGCGCGACCTCACGGTGAAGTTTCTGTTCGAGCTGAATGACGGTAAGCGAGTGGAAACCGTGCTGATCCCCTTCCAAGGCAAATACAGCATTTGTCTGTCCAGCCAGGTGGGCTGTGCGATGAATTGCTCGTTCTGCCATACGGGTCTGCAGGGCTTTTCACGCCAACTGAGTACTGAAGAAATCGTCGGCCAGTTTCTTGGCGCGCGCACCTGGCTTGAAGAAAACCGTCCCGAACAGGGCTGGATTTCAAATATCGTCTACATGGGACAAGGCGAGCCGCTGCACAATTTCGAAGCGGTGCGGGCGTCGGCGCAAATCTTTATCTCCCAACATGGCTTAAGCGTGGCTGACCACAAAGTGACGATTTCCACCTCCGGCTATGCACCTGGCCTAAAGCGCTGGAAGGCCGAGATGCCTGACGTGAATATCGCGCTCTCCCTGCACTCACCGTTCAATGAAAAGCGGGATCAAATCATACCTATAAACAAGCGCTACCCTCTTGAAAAAATTTTGCCTTTGGTGGACGCGATTCCTACCGGCAAAAAACGTTTCGTCACTTATGAATATTTATTGATCAAAGACTTCAACGACGCTCAGGTTGACGCGCACGCCACCGGCCGCTTGCTCACGGGTAAGAAAGCTTATATCAATTTAATTCCGTTTAACCCTTATCCCGGAGCGCGCTTCGAGGCCCCCTCATTGGAAGCCGTTTTGGCATTCAAAGCGGTATTGGACACCTATTCTATTCCCACCCTAATCCGAACCACCAAGGGCGACGAGATTTTGGCCGCCTGTGGACAGCTCAATTCGAGCGCGAATTAGGGCTCAAGGGTCCGCTTGCACAAAAAACGGAGCATCCGGTCCGCCGTCGTGATCATAAATATCTCCACGTCGCGCATCATGCGGCGTGGACACGATACAATCGTAACTCTCGCCCGGTTTCATCGGATGTTTGCCATGCGGGCATGGTGAGCCCGACGTATGCAAGAGGTGACTGATGTCATCGTCGTTCACCAAGCGCAAGATGTCGCCAACTTTGACCCGCACGGGATCGGTGACTTCGTTCCAAGCCTTCAGGCCGGTGCCGGCCTTAATTCGGAACTCCACGACCCGTGTCGAAGACTTTAAATAGCTGATCAATTGCAAACGCTCAGACCGCGTGGGCCTGACTAAACCACGCGGCATTTGTTCGTCAAGGGTGGCGTGATCGCCCATGCGATGTTCGATGTCTTCCATTAGGCTTCGACCACTTTTGGTTTTGTACGTGACCATCTCATTTCTAAATTGGTGCAAGTCATGGAAATGGATCACCGGTGCTGAAGTTTGGCCCGGCGAATGACAACGAACGCACGAATCAAGCAATGGCTTTCGAACAGGTGGAGGCAAAACCGGCAGGCTCAATAGATTTTGGGCTTGTTCTAAGGCTTTCGTCTTTATCTCGTGGCAGTTCATCTCGTCAGGATAAACTTCGCTGTGAGCTATGCGTGCCGCATCCGCCGGATTGCTGGGAATTCCAAAGCGTTCCCGGAAGGCCAGCCGTCCACCCGTGCGAAAGTCCATCGACCAATCGGATGTGTCGATCCCAAAACGTTGAAACAGAAGATAAAGCGTTTCTGAAACGGAAGGCCAGGGATATTCGGCCGGGATGACCGTGTAGGTTGAAGCGCCGGCGATTTCGTCGTGGGACCGTTGTTCAAACGGAACTTTGCTTCTGGAGCGGATCAACTGCCCGATGTCGGCGACAAAGTCCTCGCGCCCCCCGGGTGTCCAGTTCTCGACCTGATCAAGAATTGGCGAAGGAACGTAAAGACTGTTGCATCTTAGCACTCCCGACAAAAGATGATTCACCTTCGGGAAGTGCTCGGGCGCATCGGATTTCACCAAGCGCATAATGCGCTTGAAGTTCAAGCGGCCCAGTAGATCGCTAAAGGAAACTGGGCGATGAAAAATCGAATCTTTGTTTGATTCTAAATCCAGCAACTTGTAGCGGGGGTTAGTCCTTGCTTCACCGTTCACGAACTTCTTTAGAATTTCTTGCTCGCGCCTAGCTTCCGCGCGGTGCAGATCGTCTTCGGGACGATAAATCTCGACTTGAAAATAATCACTTAAGCGACCCTCTTCACTGCCGATGGCACCTGGCCAGCGACTATAGGGTTCCCAATTGGGCCGAGGATCCGGCCTTTGACGCAGAGGTGACTGGTGACAAGCTAAGCATAGCGCGGGGTTGGCCGCCGACAACTTGAGTTTCCCACCCGCGGATGAAAGTTCGCGGAATTCGAAGCGACTTCCTACGGAATCGAACTGCATCATCTCAACGCGATCAAAGCCCCGGTGCGAAGGTAGACCGTTAAAAGACAAAACGAACGTGGCATCTTGGTTGTACAGAATAGCGCGCGGGTGCTCTTCGCTGGAAGCTTGAAAGCTCTTCGAGCGATACATAAGAATGACGTTCTCGAAAAGTTCGGGTGACTTTGCTCGGACCTGGGTCAGAAAGTCTTCTATGTTCATCGGTGGATTCGGCTGCGCTAAGATTTCCCGGACTTCCGCCATCGACAACCGAGATGACGACCCTTGGTAAGCCTGCGCACTCGACAAGGCCAAACCAAAGGACGAAAACAGAAAAACTACAAGAAAAACAATTCCCCTCACCAGATCCCTCCCCCGAACGATCAGTGCATTTTGTATGACGACTGGCGGAAGGAAAGTAAGTGGAGATTCAATTCACCCTGCAAATGGAAATTTTTGCCCTTCAAACGTGGACTGATCTGGGGCCGAGGATTATATTTGCAAAAGACTTGCACAGAATTAGAGCAATGAATCAGCCACCGGATTTACGCGCCGAACTTCCGTAGACACCGCTCCCAGCCCCGTAACCACATCCAGGCGTCCTTGTTGGTGCATCCAGCGATTCGTAAACCCCACGATCGATGTCGGACAGTTCAATTTGGAATTTGTAGAGCAAGACGGCACCTCGGACTGTTTTTGTTTATACGCACTGTCTCCTGTCTAGACAGGAGACTCCGCGTCACTGCCTCACCAAAATCCCGGCACGCTTCCCCGGGGTGATTCCGAAAGCTTGGGCTCGCAGTCGCGGATGTCCTCGCGCTTTAAGTTCAACTTCATTCCGAAAATAAATTGATCGATGCTTTCGTTCAGCGATTTTTTTATGTATTCAAGCCTTCGTTTTTCTGGAAAAGTCGGCTCCACCGGTTGAATGCACCACGGTCCAATTCCCGCACGACCGAACTGCGTACCGAACAATTGTTTACGCCCCAATTTGACCAAATAGCGATCCAGGCCTGCCGCCACTAACCAGCGCCGCGATTCATCACCCAACTCCACTGCCCGCGATGCCCACAAAAACGTTTGATAAAAATGATCGGCCGCCGTTCCATGCTGATAAACTAGTGCGGCCGATGCGTAGTCGGACGCCTCTTTGAAACAGCCTTCGGCGAATATCGCGGCCACTCGCAGGCGTCTTTGCAAATCGCGTGCGCTCACTTTCGACCAGTCGGTTTGATCGTAAGGAAGTGTACGGTCCGCTTGATCTTGTTGAACAATGGTCTTTAATTCAGCCGAGAGTTCTTTTTGACGTTTCGGATCTTGATCGCATGTCAAATGGCTGGCTGAGCTCGAGGCATGCGCACATGAAGTGACCACAAAGATAAGCATGACGAAATAAACAGCCTTCATCCGGAAAGTAGAATCCAGGCGGCAGCCAGTGTCATTCCCTCATTTTTTCGCAGAAAAACTTATAGGTTTTGCCAAGCTCCACAACCAATGGGATTCTGAACCAAGTGAAATTCATAGCCTTCCCCGGAAAAATCCACTTGCTCGAAACAGACGACGCCTTGGCAGAAGCCACGCCGCAAATTCTTAAGGCTAAGACTCTGGGTTTTGACACCGAAACCAAACCCAGCTTCAAAGTGGGTGAAGTCTATAAGACAGCTCTTCTGCAATTTGCCACCGAAACAGACGCCTACATTGTTCGTTTGCACTACCTAAAAAAATTCGACCTGATCAAAAGCATTCTAGAAGACCCGCAGATTGCTAAAGTTGGCGTCGCGGTCCGAGATGATCTTAAGCAATTGCAAAAGACATTTACCTTCGAACCTCGTCATTTTATCGAACTACAAACCGTGGCGAAAGAAAAAGGTCTAAAGAATTTCGGCCTTAAAGGCATGACCGAAGAAGTCTTGCAGGCACCGCTCACAAAAGGTCCTAAACTGACCAACTGGCAGGCGCAAACACTGACCGATCAGCAACTGATGTACGCCGCCACCGACGCTTGGGTGGCGCTTGCGATCTACACAAAAATTATGGCTCAATCGTGAGAGGTAGTGAGCTTCTTTAGTTAGCTCGGCCGCGCTATGATCTGTTCGTCCGAACCATCGGCTTCCCTCTTAAAATCTAGGTGACGTCCAAAAGCACGCATCACCCAAAGATGAAGTTTGGCTTGGGTAAATACATAAACAAACCATGGCAACGAGGGCCGATAGTCGTGAATGGACGCCATGACAAATTGGCTTCGGCGAACGGTCCGAAATTCAAGCCAACCTTTACTTTCGCCCGACACCAACAAACCACCGGTGATGTAAAGCAGTTGGCGACCGCCATCGCTAAGGTCCCCATCGAGTTTCACTTGGAGCATCTTTAGCCGGCGCGTGAAAAGAGCGAAGGTCACCACCGGCCCCTCCACCACCACTTTTACAACTGGCGAAAGAAACCTAGGTAACCAGGCCACGTACATTCGTTTGATCCAGGCCGCGTCCTTGCCCGCTTTCAAATTCAGTCGCTGCACCGACCGCACACTTTTACTGGCCGCGCGGAAGCGGAAAAAGTACGCCCCCTGACGCTTGGTTTTCAAAGTCGCTTTTTCTAAAAGCTGCGCGTAACTACGGAGCGCGGATTCTTCGGAAAACATGTGTTCCGGCCGCGCCACCATTTTATGTTCCAACGATTCGACCAAAGGGTAAACCAAACCCCTAGGCGAATTCGTAATCAAACTCACCCAGAGGCGCGAAAGCGTCGGCGTAAAAAAAGGCACGGTCAGAAAGTAGCGCTTCTTGCCCATCGCCTTAGCAGTTTCACGCATCATTTCGATGTAGCTTAATGGTCGGCAACCGGCCAGATCGTAAATCTTGTCGACGTGAGTGTCGCTCCGAGCGGCATCCACCAGCGCGGACAACACGGTCTCCAAATCGACGGGCGTCGTCTGTGTTTGCGTCCAGCTGGGGCAGATCATAAACGGCAGACGCTCCACCAGCTTCAACAAAATTTGAAAAGAAGATCCCTCGTCGCCCAAAATTAACCCTGCACGAAAGACCGTACGCGGAAGCTCAAATTCAGCAAAAACTTCTTCTACCTCAAGACGGCTTTGCAGATGGGTGGACAGCCCGCCCGTTTGTGGGATCAAGCCCCCAAGATAAATCATGTGCCCCACCTGCGCGGCCTTCACGCTGCGGGCAAAATTGTCTGCCAAAAGCAAATCGTAATCTTGAAAATTACCTTGATCCAAATGCGCAGTTGGACCCATCGAATGCACCAGATAAAAAGCCAGATCGACTTTCTCGGGCATCACCCTCGACAAAGATTCCAGCGAAAAAAGATCGCAAGGCCGCCACACGATGCGCGGGTTATCGCTTTCTTGTTCGCTTCGCGACAAAGCGATGATTTGGGCTTTAGGAAAATTTTCGAGCAACTTCGGCAGCAAGGAGCGACCTATGTAGCCGCTGGCGCCCGCCACGACGATATTTTGAACATTATCGGGCTTCAAGTGTTGCTTTCTCGCGAAGTAGTTTCGCAACTTCATCGGTGATCTTAGCGCTGGCGGGTGAAGTCGTCGACCGGAAACGATTCACTAAACGACCGTTGCGGTCGATTAAAAATTTTTCGAAGTTCCAAAGTACGGGACCACCCATCGCTGGTCCGGCATCGACGGTCAGATGTTTAAACACCGGTTGAATTTGACTGCCGGTCACGGGCCCCTTCGCGAAAATTGGAAATGTGACATTGTATTTGGTCGAGCAGAACTTCTTGATCTCGTCATTTGCTCCGGGCTCTTGCCCGCCAAAATCATTGCTAGGGAATCCCAAGATCACTAAACCTTGATCCTTTTGCTTTCGGTAAAGGGCTTCGAGCTCTTCATACTGGCCGGTAAATCCGCAGCGCGAAGCCACGTTAACCACCAAAACCACCTTGCCCTTGTAGGCGGAGAAATCCTGAGAGACACCGTCGATAGTGTCCGCACGAAGGGTCGTGAAGCTGGGCAAGCCATCGGCCGCCACGGCGGACTTAGCCCCAGTTAAGACCATCGCGCTGACCATGAGGTTGTAGAGCTTGGATTTGCCTTTGATCATTTTGATACCTTTCGAGGTCGCTCAAGAGCCGGGGCTTTACTATACGGTATGGTTCACAGTAGTCTGAACTATATGAATAGTAAAGACCAAGAAAAGACTTTAAGAAATCTATCCCTCTCCATCGGGGACTTTATAAGATATTGGGGCTTCCGCCGAGTGCACGGCGCAGTATGGACCCAATTGTATTTGTCGCCAACATCTCTTTCGGGGACCGATCTGGCCCGAAAGCTGAAACTTTCTAAGTCATTGGTCAGCGCTGCTCTGGCCGAACTGCAAAATTGGAAGCTTATATTTGAGGTCGAATCTCCGGATGAGAAAACAAAGCTTTACTCTGCCGAGCCCGATTTCAACGCGGTCATAAAGCATGTCTTAAGACAAAGAGAAAGCCGCCTGCTCGGCCGAATCGTGACTCATTTCGACCAATTGAATAGCGACCAAAAGTCGTCGGACCTCACCGAACACCGGCGCATGCGCGAACTTGAAACCATGATTTCGTCGGCGCAACTTATGCTTGATCTGATCTTGGCAGAAGATCAGGTCCTCGACATGCCTTCGAGAATCGAGCGTTGATCTTGAAATCTTCAACCTTTGCCCGCTCATTTGAACTCGCTAAAATGGCCGCCCAGATTGGCCTTAAAGAAGCCCGATCGGGCAATTTGGTTTCGCGGATGGAGCAGGCCGTGATTTTGGCGGAAGGTCTTTCTAAACTAAAAGGCGCCGCCATGAAAGCGGGGCAACTACTTAGCCTCGAGTTGGTCGAATATTTTCCGAAAGAAGCCGTCGAAGTTCTTAGCCGCCTACAAAGCTCGGCGACCACGCTCGAATACCCGGTGATCGAAAAAATCATTCGGCGGGAACTGGGTGAAGAGCAATTCGCCAAGCTTAAGGACATAGATCAATCCCCCATCGGTTCGGCTAGCATTGGACAAGTTCACCGCGCCCATTTTGACGGACGAGAAATCGTCCTTAAGGTTCAATATCCAGGCGTGGATGATTCCATAGAATCGGATTTGCAAATCCTTAAGACCGTAGCGAAGGCCTTTTGCGGCCTAACCGGTCGCCAAATGGATTTGGGACCATTGTTCGCGGAATTCAAGCAAATGCTGAAGCAAGAGGTAGACTACTTGCACGAAGCTCAAATGCAGCAACGCTATTTAGAACACACCGTAAATTTGCAGGACGTCAACGGTCTCTCCTATGTGGTACCGAAGATTGAAAGGTCAATCTCGACCTCACGGGTCTTGTCGATGGATTGGCAGTCCGGCGTGAGTCTTAGACGTTGGATGGGATTAAATCCTTCAAACGATCAGCGCCGCACTATGGCCGAAGGTGTTTTGAATCTTTATTTTCATGAATTTTTTGATTGGGGCCTGGTGCAAACCGATCCTAATCAAGGCAATTTCTTGGTGCGCGAGAATGGGTCCAAGTTGGACTTAGTTTTGCTCGACTTCGGCGCCACCCGCGAATATTCGCGCGAATTCATCCGTCAATACATTAAGTTGCTCGAGGCCACGGCCGTCGGCGATCGCGGCATACTGCGCGATCAGGCCATTGCCTTTGGTTTGATCGATAAACGTGAATCCCCTGCCGCGTTCGAAGCCCTTCACCAAGTTTTAAGCGTAGCCGTGCGCCCGTTCTTTTCGGATGACGGAAAGTTGCTTGAACATTCGCCCTTTGATTTTTCAAACGAAGACCACAGCCGAAGATCACAGGATACGGCCAAAGCATTAGCCGCCGAACTCAAGTATAGCCCGCCACCGCATGGTTTGGTCTTCTTGCACCGCAAGCTTGGCGGCGTCTACGCGATTCTCAAAAGCTTAGGAGTCGCGATCGATGTCTCGGTGTATTGGCGGCGGATGATCGAATCCTAGAAATGCTTAAGATTGATTTGCACATCGGTGCGCGGTCCGCTTAAACGGATTTTCGCTTCCGAAAAACTGGGTGGACCCGTGCGAATCGCCGGGTTATTCGAAAACCCAAATCCTTCGGTGGGAATTCCGAAGGCACCGGTGTCCAATTTCTGGTTGTCATTTTCATCATGAATGGTCGAAATCGCGTACTCACCTTCGGGGAGTTCCGGGGTGGTCAAACTTGTCTGACCACTACGAGCCCGCACTCGGCCAATCCAGACGGCTTGGTTGGGGTTATCGGGAAATCCCGTCGGTCCGTCAAAGACCGAGACCAGCACATGCCCATTGGCATTCTTCAGCTGCGTCACATTAATCTTCGCCTTAGTTCCCGCAGGGAAAATAGAAGAAACTGACGGCGAAGTTAAACGTGCTTTGTACCAACACGCCGGTCGCAAACCCACGCTGTACTTCGAATAGACTGTGCAAGAATTATTCGAGGCCTCACGCTCGGCTTCGACTCCAAAGGCGCCGCCCGAAGCATTCTTTCCGGGAATCAATCCTTCATTGAACAAGGCTGGGCAGATCGCGCCTTGAAGTGAGGTGTCCATCCGGCACTGTACCGCCGGGTGCGCCGTTAGAGTGTCATTCACCACCGCAGGATCGGGCGTGCTGAAGGCAGGCGCTGGTTTGTTCATCAACTTGGACATGGTCAAAGTCATCGATTGAACGGCGTTAAGAACTCGGTAGCACAAATTTTGCTCTTCAACTCTTGTCCAAACCGCATCGCAGGCTGTGATCACTTCGGTGGATGAAACGGTTCGAGCCTCAGCGTTTTTCGCGGAATCATTGCCCCAGATCTTGCGCGTGCAAACGTGCGTCGCAAAGTAATCCGATTGGCCTTCGGTGGCGGCCCACACTCCACTGATCGGAGAATCAGGCGGCGCCCAGGCGAAGCCTCCTAAGTGATGCCCCAGTTCGTGGCAGAGGATCAGTGCAAAACCATCCGGAGTGAGCTCGGGCACACGGGCCAGGCCCCCGGTGATTTGCACCTGCCAATTGCCAAAAATCTGGCGAGCCCCCGCGTTCAGGGTGTTGCTGTTCCAGTCGCCAGTTATGGATAAGCGTCCACCATGAGACGATACGATCGGAGCATAGGCGCGTTGAATTTCCGTAAGGATCTGGCGAAATTCAGGCTCGCCCATGTTGGCGGGCCCGAAATTGGGTAACGCCGCGGCCAACACCTCGGGTGGCAAAAATGCGGCCGGCGCCGAAACTGGAGCCGCAACAAAACCCATCAGCGTGAAGACAAAAGTCAAAATCTTTGATCGTGGACCCATGACACTACCCCCTTGGTTTATTTAGGCTCAGCGCCAACGGGTGCGCGGTCAATTAGAATTAATAACGCGTGTCGCAGTCCTCAGTTAGGAGCTCGAACCGGTAAGCGTAGGGCGTGCCTTGAGCATTCTCGCCCTTCAGTTCGATCAACAGCGGTGTGGATTTCGGGACCGTACCTGAATAAGTAAACTGACTTAAGAATTTGTTCTGCGGATTTGTGAATACCGCCGTCCGGCGATCTCCGTTGGTCGAAAGCTCGGTCATGACATAGGGACCAAGCGA
Source organism: Pseudobdellovibrionaceae bacterium (assembly GCA_040381635.1). Lineage (GTDB taxonomy): Bacteria > Bdellovibrionota > Bdellovibrionia > Bdellovibrionales > UBA1609 > JALHOQ01. Next base: position 3,474 of record JBEIHA010000002.1, on the reverse strand, counting down.
GCGTCCATTTAAGTACGGCGTAAAATGCAATTCTTCGGATCCAACGATCTTTCGAATTTCAAAAAAGGCGGTCTCCACCGTCTTGTTGGCCGCATTGGTGGTAAGCGACACGCCCACCATGGCGTCGTCGTTGCCTTTGCTCCAGTCTTCGCTTAAGCGCAATCCGTTCGGCGAAGTTACGCCCCAGCAGCCCCTTAAAAAAGACAGATCGGCCATGGAAGCCGCATCGGCTTGGCCCCAAGCGAAAAATCCCAGCAGCATAAAAAATATTTTTAAGTTCATCGATACCCCCTCTAGGTAAGCAAAATGGTAACCACGCCATCCCTATCAATCACTTCATTTTTCGACAATTGGCCAAGCGTGGCATCGGTATGTATGTACGGCGGCGGCACCATTTGCGCGGGCGGCTGCGTCTCGGGACACCGGGGATGGATGTTTTGCGGGATCTGCCAGCGAACCGAAGAAGTCTGCCGATGATTTTAACTCGAGTGAAGAGATTCTGAACTTGCCGAAAAGCTCTTTAATCGCCTTGCACCGGAAAACGTACGATAAAACGTAGAGATTTTGCGCCGTTGAAACCATCAAGACGATCGCCTAGTCACGAGCACGCTTGATCCGCAGCAGTTTCGAACCAATCACTTTGTCGCGGCTGACGAAGTCGTGACCTACGATGACACCTGGAAGTGCGACGGGCGCACGGGCGACTTTAAAGCCATCTGTCCAAGCCCAAGAGCCCCCGCCAGTGATAAATCCACCATATCGTCGAAAATACAGTCCGTGCCGGCGGCCTTCAGCACTAAGCGGGGCATGGCTATCTCAAAGTCCCAATTCCGAGAGGCCTTTTTGCCATGGCAAAAGCCAGTATTTGCCTATTCTTTTCTCGTTTTGACCAAGATGAAAGACATAGAGTCCTTTTGCCTTTGGATAAACGGATGAAAAGTACCTGTCTGGGGCCAATTAGAAGAATGCTCTTTTTTTGACTTTCGCAATGGCGAGGATAATAGTCTGCCTATCAGGTGCTCACAATTTCGTAAAAATGAGCACATGTACAGCAAATTATCTGAATGATGTGCGATGAATACTTCAGGGCGATCGACGTCACTACTTAAGCTCAACGTCACCGCCGTTGTTGATGATTAGGCCCAGGTCGGTCGGCTCGCTGGCGAGGCTCGAACGACCGCCGGCATCGGGCTCGATGATCACTTTGCCTCCGGGCTCAACCCAGATCACGCCGGGCGTTCCGTTTGAGCCGAGAGAGATCTGCCCTCTCACTGTCACCGTTGCGTCTTTCGAAACCAACAGGATGCCCGTCACACGAAGCTTGCCCTTGACCGTGAGCTTCGCGCGTACGTCGAGGTAGGAATTGGAATTCGCCGAAGTGACATTGCACGTGCTCATTTGCGGATAAAAAACGTTTCCGGTTGAACTCATCAATTTCAAGGCTCCGCACATCGAGGCGCCTGCGATGTTAGCATTGTAGGTTGCGGGACCGCCGACGTAGCTATAATCGCCATTCACCACGGCGTCCTGAGAAACGATGACAATTTGGTCCCCGCCTTTGGCGCCGCCAGCTGCCGGCGCTCCAGGAGAGAGGCTAACGCAAGCATCTTTGCTAAGGGTATATCCAGAATCGCAGCTCGTAAATCGGCAGGAGAATCATTAGAATATTATCGGATGGGAAGGCCTAATGCTATACTGACAAATTGATCGGGTTAAAGGACAAGACATTCAATGTGGGTTAAGGTCTGAGGCAGGCTGGCTTTAGAGATCAACCAAAAAAGATCTGTCTAATTTTGATAATCTCATTCTTAGAAACACCCCTTGCTGTGGTTTTCAGCTCAGGCTTGAAAAAGCCGATACCTTTTTGATGCATATATTAGTTAACCTCTTTTTGATCTTCGCGATGGGTGTCGCAAACGGGCAGAGCCTTGGCTCGACCGGGGATTCAGCTGCTGCCCCCTCTTTCAGTTGGTCGGGCGACACCGGCACGGGCTTGTGGAGGCCAGCTGTAAACTCAATTGGTTTTTCTACAGGGGGCTCAGAGCGCTTGCGCATCAACTCTGCTGGAAATTTGGGGATTGGCGTTTCCTCACCTTCACGCTTGTTGCAAGTCGCGGGCGCCTTGAAAATCACGCCGACCGCGAATCCCGGAACACCTACCGCTGGTGATGTCTTCGTCGACTCGACTGCTTCGAACGTTTTGAAGTACCACAACGGTTCGGCTTGGGTTTCTTTGACGACTTCGGGCGGCGGATTGCCTGCAGCGGACGGTACTGTGGGCACACCGTCGATCAATTTCACCAACTCGGCCAGCATGGGCTTTTACCGCATCGGTGCAGACATTCTTGGATTATCAACGGCCGGTGTTAATCGTTTAACCGTCGACGCTAGCGGCAACGTCGGAATTGGCACTACGGCCCCGTCTGGGCGGCTTCATGTGCGCGACTCGACTGGCTCGATCAACTACTTCGAAGCGACTGGCGCAAATGACTCGTACACTACTTTTTTATCGCCAAGTGGTAAACAAGCTGCAATCGCCTTTCAATCGACGTTGGGTACGGACCTTTTTGCTATGGGCAAGCAGACTGACAATTCGTTTTTCTTTTGGGATCAAACCAACCTCAAAGATGTCTTAAGAATCACAACGGGCGGAACCATGCTGCTTCAGCCCGCATCAGGCAACGTCGGTATTGGAACGATAAGTCCGGCTAGTCTTCTCGAGGTTGCAGGCACAATTACAGTACCCAGTAGTGCTGGGTACATGCTCAAGCAGAACGGATTGAACACAGGTCTATATTCAGAAGCCAACGGAGATATCAGTTTATTTCGAACTGGTAACCGAGGTCTTACAGTCTCCACCTCAGGCAACATCGGAATTGGAACGACATCCCCCGGAAGATTGCTTCACGTTAACGGAGTCATGGCGGCGACTTTTTATGATATCGGCGGAGCAAGCACCGGTACTTATATCAACGCGACAAACGCCGGCGGAGACGCCAATTCAATGGACTTAACTTTAACAGCCGCCGCTTCAACGAATTCTGTCGTTTTGAGAGCGGCGCAAACTGTTCAGATGTTTACCTATCACTCTGGTGGTTACCAGGAGCGAATGCGAATTACGAATCTTGGCAACATCGGTATCGGGACAACGAGCCCAGGTGCACCTCTCGAGCTTTCAAACACTCGAGGAGATAACGTCTACTTGAGAAACCCATCTGCAGGCGATCCCTGGAATTACATTGGCTTCTATAACAACACAAATCGAAGATGGTGGGCTGGTGCAGACAACTCAGGTAACTTTGCGATAACTCGGGATAATGCCGCTGGAAACATTCTCCTCAATGGCGGCAACGTGGGGATAGGAACGACTAATCCTGCATGTCCGTTGGATATCAACGCCTATACGATGGGACTAGGAACAAAAACCGCGTTATCAGGTGCTGGTGGTAATATCCGCTACAGAGATGATACGGG
>JBEIHA010000001.1:0-33392 GCA_040381635.1 Pseudobdellovibrionaceae bacterium | reverse complement strand
TTTCGATCATTTGAAATCAATCCTTGGATCAACCAACACGTAGGTCAGATCCGAAATCAAACGACCTAACATGGCTAAAACAGCCTGGATAAAGATTAAAGCCATGATCACGTTGTAATCGCGCGACAAAATGGATTTGTAAGAAAGCAGCCCCATACCGTCGATGTTGTAAACTGTTTCGATGATGATACTGCCCGCGAAGAAAATCGTAAGAAAGCTGCCTAAGCCGGTCAGGATCGGAATCAAGGCATTGCGAAGGGCATGTTTGTAAATCACGGTTCGCTCTTCAAGTCCCTTGGCGCGCGCGGTGCGTACGTAATCCAAACGAATTTCTTCCAGCAAAGAATTTTTCATGAGTAATACTAGGACCGTGAAGCCGTTCACCACGTAACAAATCAACGGCAATACAAAGTGGTGGGCGCGGTCCACAATTTTTCCCCACGTCGACAGCGAGTGATATTGATCTGAATAGAGTTCACCCAGCGGGAAGATATCCAAGAACGCACCACCGGCCAGATACACGCGCATAAGGATGCCAAGAATCAGTGGCGGTATCGAGTAAGCGATCATTAAGGCAACGCTGCTCCATAAATCGAACTGGGAACCGTCTTGCACCGCTTTTAATATCCCTAAAGGGACACTGATCAAATAAATCAAGAAAAGCGACACCAGCCCGAATTGAAGCGAGATCGGCAGTTTATCTAGAATCACTTCGATCACCGGGCGTTGATGCGAAAAACTTTCGCCGAAATCCGCCGTGGCAATGTTCTTCAACCACAGCAGATAGCGCAAGTGCGCGGGCTTATCAAAACCGTACTGCTTTTTGATGGATTCAAGAATGTCAGTGGAAACACCCATGGCGCTGCCACCACTGCCCTGACCCGCCCCGAAGCGGATCCGGCTTAGTGCTTGCTCCACCGGGCCGCCCGGGGCCAGATTGATCAGTATAAAACAGATCAGACTGATCCCGATAAGCGTCGGCAGCATCCAAAAAATGCGTTGAAGGGTGTACTTAAACATTCGTTACTGAACGGGGTACCAGTAGTGCAGGCTAAGGTCGAAAGCATATGTAGGCTTATCGAACCCTACTCGATTGTTCAAAAGATAGAGATCGTATTTGCTGTTGAACAAAAGTGTGTAGGGCGCATCTGCAGCAATCAAGCGTACAGCTTTCTGCCATAGGACTTTGCGTTTACCATCATTCATCTCTTCTCGGGCCTGATCGATAAACTTGTCGACCTCTTTATTTGCGTACGAAATGAAGTTCGAACCGCCCATGCGTGCGGATTCGCTGTGCCAAATCTGTTTCAAATCGTCTTCCGCTGAACCCCCGCCCCAAGACAAAGTTACGGCGTCAAACTTCTGCTCTTCAAGAAGCTTGGTGAAGGTATTCCACTCGATAAGTTTGATTTCCATATCGATACCGGCTTTTTTCAGGTCCTCTTTGTACATCGTGAAGTATTTTTCGACGTCGCGGTTTGAAAGCAACAGCGCAAATTTAAATTCTTTCGTCGTGCCGGCGAAATCCTTTTCCAGAATTCCGTTTTTGTCTTTGTCAGCCCATCCAGCCTTGATCAACAACTGCTTTGCCTTCGCAGGATCGTAGGCGATGGCCTTCACGTCGGCGGGCATAAAGTCGCTTTTGTAATAGACCGGACCTTTTGCCTCTACCGCTTTCCCGTACATAAATTTTTCGATCAACGTTTGGCGGTTAAACAAATGCGACAATGCGACACGGGTTTCTTTTTCAGAAAAAATAGGATTCTTAAAGTTCCAAGCAATAAAGCCCCAGTTCTTCGGACGCTTGTTTTCGGCTTGAACCTTTCTAACGGTGGTTCCGAAGGGCTCGCCAATCGCCTTTTTTTCATAGCTTTCGGCGCGGACGGGTTCCATGTAATCTAGCTGGCCTTTTTTGACCATTTCGATCTGCAGATTCTCTTCTTTGATGAAGCGAAAATTGATGCTTTCAAATTTAGCCTGTGCTCTGAAACCGGGTTTGTCTTTCGCCCAATGATTGCCATCGCGGGCTAGCGTTAGATTTTTTCCGCGATTGTAGGTTTCAACTTTGTAAGGCCCAGATCCGAGAATCGCGGCGATGGGAAATTTGTACTTCGGATCCACGTAGATGTGCTTGGGTAAAATCGGCGTGAAGCCTTCGCTCGCCAAAACCATCAAGTTCTTGAAGTATTTTTTCTTCATTTTGATGATAACTGTGTGCGCATCGGGCGTGGTGACCGATTCAACGTCTTCGTAATAGGGCATACGATGCGAAGCTTGGTACTGTGGATCGCGGACCGCTTCGATAGAGAATTTCACATCTTCGGAAGTTACGGGCTTACCGTCCGAAAACTTCGCGGCTTTATCGAGATAGAAAGTGTAAGTCAGACTGTCTTTTGAAACTTCGTATCTTTCGGCGAGTTCCGGTTCGAACTGGTAAGTTTCGGGGTTGAGACGAAGCAAACCCTCCATCGCATATTCGTAAATGTCTCGCGAGTATCCGTCCGAGCTGTTCAGCGGGCTAAGTTTGTCCGGTTCGGACTGAACATTGCGACTCAAAACCCCACCCACTTTGGCGTCAGCTTTGCCGAGCTCAGTGATTTTCATGGGTGGAACCGCGGCCGAAACCACGGAAGCAATGGACACAACCAACAAGATCAAAGTGGACCGGATCATGGAAGCGTTCTCCTAGTGAATGTATTGCGTTGCGGCAATCTGATTGCCTTGAGACGTTACAATTTATACATCTCAAACGATTTATCAAGATTTCATTTTGAGGAGAAAAAGAAGATGTCCACATATGATCCCAGCGGTACCGCCTCATACACAGCGGGGCTCTTCGGAATCCCCACGAAACTCGAGACGGCCAAGGTCGTGGTCATTCCCGTTCCATGGGAAGTCACGACTTCGTACGGCTCGGGCACATCGCAAGGCCCATTGAGTGTCTTGAAAGCCTCACCGCAAATCGATCTCTTCGACCTCGAACTGAAAACTTCGTTTGAGCAAGGTTTTCATATGCTGGAGATTCCCGCCTCCTTGCAGAAATTGAACGACGAATTGAAGCCGAAGGCACTGCAAGTGCGCGAACATCTGGAAGAGCACGGCCAACTCTCTGAAGGCATGCAGACAATATTGGACGATGTGAATCATGGCTGCGCGAAAATGTCGGACTGGGTCCATCAGCAATCGGCCCAAGCTTTGAAGCGCGGCCAGATCCCGGCGGTTTTGGGCGGCGATCACTCGAGCCCCGAAGGAAACATTCGCGCGGTGAGCGAAGCCTTGAAGGGCAAAGTCGGCGTTTTGCACGTCGATGCGCACGCCGACCTGCGCGTGAAGTATCAAGGCTTCGAGCGCAGTCACGCCTCGATCATGCACAACGTGATGACCGCCGCTTGGAAGCCCGAAAAATTAGTGCAGGTAGCGATTCGCGATTTTTCCCAGGAAGAATTCGCCTTGATCCGCGAACGTAAGGATATCTCGACGTTCTTCGATTTGTATTTGAAGCGCGATGCGTTCGAAGGAAAATCTTGGGCGGATCAGTGCGCGAAGATTGTCGAAATCCTGCCGCAGCAGGTTTACGTCAGTTTCGACATCGACGGTCTAAGCCCTGAATACTGTCCGCACACGGGAACTCCCGTGCCCGGCGGACTGACTTTTGATCAAGCGAACTATTTATTGAGTGCGCTGGTGCAAAGCGGACGAAGAATAGTCGGTTTCGATCTGAATGAGGTCGCGCCTGGTGAAGCGGACGAGTGGGACGGGAACGTGGGTGCGCGTCTATTATATAAGATGTGTGGCTGGGCGGTGATGTCGGCTAGTTCTGCCGATCGGTCGACGACGATTTCCTAAATTCATCGGCGAGATATAAGAAAGGGACCATCGGTCCCTTTCTTAGCCTCGAGCATTTCCTACAATCGCCGGGTACGGAGCGCCCTATCTAGCGTATTTTTTGCCGAGGGATTCGCGGATTTCGGCGCCTTCGATGCTGAGGCGGGTCCATGGGATGGCGAGTAGGCGTTCGGGTTCGATGATTTCTTCGGTTTCTTCGCAGACGCCGTAGAGGCCTTTTTCGATGCGGCCCAGGGCGCTTTCGATTTCCATCAATTGCTTACGCAGTCTTTCGTGCATGCTAAGGAATTCGGCTTCGGCCAGTGCACGCAAGGTTTGATCGCCTTCGTCGCCGCCTTTGGCGTCTTCACTGTTGTAAAGATCGGTGCGAGATTCACGGACGCGGTTTAAGATCTCTGTTTTCGCGTTGATGAGCTTGCCTTTGCACTTCTCAACCAGATCGCGCGATAAGCCTGACATGTTTATTCCCCCCCGGAAATTTGACTCTGTAGTCTTCTTACTTGCTCCAACTTCCACGCTTGAATTCGCAGTGCCAATTTGGAACTGAACTATTTACACATTACCCGTGTGAACTTTGCAAGCACATTTCTTAAAGCTTCTTACAATTTACATCGCAGGGCGACGAAGGTCCGACTTTCGGCCCCCCGGTCGACGACAAATTATTCTAAGTTAAGGGTCGCCTAACACCAAAATCTTCGTGGAGACCGTCTCAACTTGAGACACAATAGTTGGATGTCATTCAAGAATTGGTTCCCTTCCTATCTTTGGTATTCGGGAATCCTGATGCAGGCGCTGTTGGTGATCTTGGGTATTCATAGCCTGGTTTCGGCGTTTGATCGAAGGCCCGCTCACACTCTGCACTCAAAAGTATTTCAAAAATTAAACGATCAGGACTTCTGCAATTCCACGTTCGCCAGCCAAGAATTCGAATGGCGCGAACCCCAAACTTTCACGGTGGACCTCAAATCACCGAAGGCTGAAATCGAAAAGATAAGCTACACCAATCGCGGGAGCGTGGGTCGCACCCCCGACGGCTATCATGTCTACCGACTGCAGATCGAGGCCACGGTCAAGGACCTCACGACCGGTGAAGCCATACGCTTCCCTCCTCGCTTTGAGCGCTTGGTCGAAGTGGACTCGCGCCACCGCATCGTCGCCTGCCATCCCGATCTGAACGCGCACAATCTTTCTTCAGAGAAATTGCAGGACGTTCGAAAACAGACCTGCGAGAAATCCGGCTGGTCGCGCCGGTTACTGTGTGACAACGGCACCGAGCGTTGCTACCCGATGACCCTTTGCGAGAGTGGGGTCTGATGCGCAAGTACTTCTTTCGCCAACTGTCCACCCGCTGGTTCGACCGCTACCTGACCTTCTGCGGAGCTGCCCTGAATGCGCTCGCCGTGGTCAGCGTCGCGGGCGCTCTTCTTCCGGACGCGACAAAGAAAGAGAATCAAAAATACATTCGTGCGCGCGTTGAACTGGAAAACGGTCCCCGTTGCGATCAGCTGATGGCCAATGGCGAATTCACGCCCAGTCGGGAGCTCAGTATTAGCTTGCAAGACGGCTCGGTGATGAAATTGTCCTACAAAGATAAGGGAACCAACTTGCGCACCAAAGAGGGCCACGACGTACATATGGTCGAAATGGACCGCGTGGGCTTTTTGTTTTTTGAAGTGGATAACAAGAAAATGATCCGCCGTTGTGTGCCTGCTTCATCGCTGGATTGCGTAACAGCCGACGGCAGCTTCGACAAAAATGGTGAATGCGTCGTCGCGATCCATTTGCCTTCGGATTGCGAAGTCATGAAGGGCACCTTAATGGGCAACAATTGCCGCGTGCCCGCCGGTTCACGCATCCTCAAACCAACGGCCCGTGCATCGGGAAAAATATGTAGCACTCCGGACTGCGCCGACGGCAAAACAGAAACGCCCTAAAACGAAATCGACTGCACGTTCACCGGTTTCCAGACATTGGTTTCATGAACCCATGCCTGGCGGCCGGTTTCGTCTTCGACCTGCACCCATTCGCGGTCATTACCTAAGCGTTTGAAGGGTGTGTAGCGGTCGACGGTTTTCATTTCGATGGGTGCCGCTGAAGCGTTGGGCTCTTTTCTTAAAGTGGCGACGCTGGTCTTTACGACCACGCAGCGGATTTGCGTCGACAGGTCGGAATTTTTCGCCCAGTGCTCTTCGCCTTCTAGATCTTGCAATTTAGACCAACCGGACTTCCGGTCGATACGCATAAAGGGCATGTAGCGAGCGACCTTCCAGGTGACGGGATTTTTTACGCCCGGACCTTTGCGAAGGGTGATGTAGCTTTTTGCGCAGACGGGATCGCCCGCGTGAACTGATGTCGCTACAAAGAAAAGAGCGAGCAGAATCTTCAAGCTTTGATCTCCGCGGGATTCAGTTCGGCAAGGACCGGGCAATGATCGCTGCCCATTTGCGTGTCTAGAATTTCGACCTTTTTCAAAGTTTTCTCCAGACTATGAGACACGCAAATATGATCGATGCGCCAACCCCGATTCGCGACCCGTGCATTTTGCAAATAAGACCACCATGTGAAGCGGTTTTTCTCTTCGGGATGGAAATGGCGATAGCCGTCGATAAACCCTTGATTCAAAAACTCCCTCATCCATTGGCGTTCTTCGGGGAGAAAACCACTTTCGCTGGTCATCTCCTTGGGATTGTAGACGTCTTCATCCATGTAGGCGACGTTGTAATCCCCAACCAAAATAATGTTCTCACCGGCGTGGGCCTTTTTCACCAAATGTCGGCCGAACCACTTTAAGAAGTCCTGCTTGTAATCGTGGCGCTCCTGACCCGAACCGCCGTTGGGGAAATAGACATTGTAGAGACTAAAGTTTTTGGTTTTGACCACGACCATGCGGCCTTCTGCGTCAAACTTGGGGATGCCGAAACCGTAGCTCACTTCGAGTGGCTCTTCGCGACAAAAGGTCACCGTGCCTGAATAGCCGGGCCGCTGTGCCGCGGACCAGTAGCCCTTCCAGCCCTTGAACACAGCCATCGATTCCTCGAGCTGATCGGGATGCGCCTTTGTCTCTTGCAGGCACATAAAGTCGGGCCGCTCGCGCTCCATAAATTCGAACAGGCCTTTTTGCGCCACCGCGCGAATTCCATTCACATTCCAAGTCACAATCTTCACTTGTCGCTCCAACTTACGGTTGTTACTGTACCCGCTTTAGACCGCAGTACACTATCCCTTCTACTAGGAGTCATATATATGCCCATGATTGGTCAACCCGCTCCGCAGTTTGTTGCCCCGGCCGTCGTCGATGGTGGCGATTTCAAAGAAATTAACCTCGCCGACTACAAAGGCAAATGGGTTGTTTTGTTTTTCTATCCCTTGGATTTCACTTTTGTTTGCCCGACCGAGATCACGCAGTTTCGTGACTCTCTGAAGGACTTCAAAGCGGAAGGCGCCGAAGTGATCGGCTGTTCCATCGATAGCGTGCACTCGCACCGTCGTTGGATCAAAGACGACTTGGGCGATCTTGGATATCCACTGATCGGTGACGTCACTAAGCGCGTCTCGCGTGATTTTGGCGTTTTGTTGGAAGACAAAGGCATCGCGACACGCGGTACGTTCATCATCGATCCCGAAGGCCGCATTCAGTACATGGGCATTCACAATTTGAACGTCGGCCGCGAATCGAAAGAGATCCTGCGCGTACTTTCCGGTTTGAAAACCGGTGAACTGTGCGGTGCCGGCTGGAAAAAGGGCGAAAAGTTCGTAGGGCCTAAATAATATTGCGGGTCGCAGGTTTGCGACCCTTTGGAACCACTTGTCGTATCATCAGTTCTACAAGCAATTTGCCGAGCGAGCCTTGGCCTTTTCGCCAGGGCTTAAATCGATTGATGAACCCGCTTGGGATCACTTGGTTTCGCCGCTCGAATTGCGCCTTCCTAAAAAAATCCTTTCGACCGTTGAACAAGCGATCCGTGCCCTTTACGCGGTGTCGCGACGGTCTGAGTTTCAGCATCAGCTTGAAGTCATTCCTGGCATCGAAGCTAAACCGAACAAGTCTGTCTTGATGGCCTACGATTTTCACACCAATGAAGATGGCGATGCCTTCTTGGTCGAAGTGAACACGAATGCCTCGGGTTTTATGCTGTCCTCGGTAATGGATATGACCCACACACAAATCAAGGCCGAAGACTACGCGCCGCTGGAACACTTGCGGATTTCATTCTTAAACGAACTTGGCCTGTGTCAGAAAAACCAGTCGACTCCCCTTGTCGCCATTACCGACGAGGATATCCCGCGACAGAGAATGTATTTGGAATTTCTGATGTATCGCGATTGGTTCAAATCTTTCGGCTGGGGCACGGAGTTTTGTGAAGCCAGCGACTTTAGAATTTCCGACGGTAAACTGCTGACCGCGCAGGGCGCGAAAGTGGACTTCGTTTACAATCGACTTACCGATTTTTACCTAGAGAATCCTGAGCATGCGGCAATGCGCGAAGGCTTCGTGAAAAATTTGGCCTGCTACTCACCTAATCCGTTTGAGTATTTTTTGTTGGGCGATAAGCAGCGTTTGATCCAATTAGGGGACCCTGAATTTCTAAAGAGCGCCGGGGCAACGGACATTGAGGTGGCCGCCATCGCCAAAGTGATTATTCCGACTTTTGATAAGTCTCACTTCCCGTCCACGGAAGAGATCTGGCAGCAGCGCCGACAATTGTTTTTTAAACCGAAACGATCCCATGGCGGAAAATCCGTATACCGGGGCGAGAGCGTTTCGAAAAAAGTTTTTGAACGCTTAATGGCGGACGACATCTTGATTCAGCGCTACCAACCGGCTCAAAAAATGCCAATCGACGATCCCCGCAGCGTGCTCGAAAACTGGAAGTTTGATCTGCGCTTCTATGTTTACGAAGACAAGATTCATTTGAGCGTGGCTCGTATCTATCAAGGACAAGTCACTAATTTCGCTTCGCCCATGGGTGGATTTACCCAAGTGAAGTTCATTTGAAGGGCGAGATTTAGACAAAAGTCCGGTGTTTCAATTTAGGTAATCCACAGACTTACCGATAAAATATAAGTACTTATGAAGGAAACCAAAAACCTCCGGCTACCGAAGCCGGTCGAAGATTACGGTGCTTTCGATCAACTGGATGGAGATCATTCCTGGGGCGATCGTATTCCCGAAGGGATGATCAAGTATCCCGTGCGCCAGTTGGCCAGCGGCCAAGTTTCCTACTTCAATTTCGAGTTGGCCAAAGAGATGGGACTCATTCCGAAGAATCATGCCGGCGAACTTGATAAAAAATTAGAAGCGAAAATTCTAGCGACCTTCAATTTGCGCATCATCAACGAATACGACACCCTTCACGGCATCAAGTATTCGCCTTCGACCATTAAGCCTAAGAAATTTATGGCCACTCGTTACCTTCAATTGCAGCACACCGACAAAACCGGCCGTACCAGTGGCGACGGCCGCTGCATTTGGAACGGAATGGCTTTTTCAAAAGGCCAGGTGTGGGACGTGTCGAGCCGCGGAACCGGAGTCACGGCACTCGCCCCCGGCGTAGTCGCCGCGGGACAGCCCCTGAAATCCGGCAATCGTGATTTTGGCTACGGCTGCGGTATGGCCGAAATCGACGAGCTCTTTGGCGCCGCCATCCTGGCCGAGGTTTTTCACCGCAACGGGATTCCCACTGAACGTGTCTTGGCGATCATCGATTCAGGCAAGGGCATGGGCATCGGGGTCCGCGCGGCCCCGAATCTGATTCGTCCGGCCCACCTATTTTTGTTTTTGAAGCAAGGCAAAATTCAACCGCTCAAGCGTTCCGTCGACTATTTGATCGACCGTCAGTACGCGAACAAGCGTTGGGAAATCAAACCGACGGACAAAGATCGCTACACGAAAATGCTGCAGCAGTTGACCGTGGACTTCGCCAGCTTTACCGGAAAATTGGATCGCGACTATATCTTCGCGTGGTTGGATTGGGACGGCGATAACGTATTGGCGGACGCCGGCATCATTGATTACGGCAGCATTCGGCAATTCGGACTAAGACATGATCAATACCGTTACGACGATGTCGAGCGCATGTCGACCAACCTGAATGAACAGCGCCAAAAAGCGTGCGACATTTTGCAAACCTTCGTGCAGCTGGTCGACTTTCTGCAAACCGGAGTGAAGAAACCCTGGCGGCATTTTTCCAAATCACCCTGGCTTAAGGAATTCGATCGTCAGTTCAGAACCGCTTGCTTGGAGCGCTTCTTGTACCAGGCCGGCTTTCCTGAACCCTTGCGTCGTTTGTTGATGAACAAACATCGTCGTGACGTCGAAGCGTTCTTCAACATTCATTCCGAATTCGAGCGCGTAAAGACCTACCGCAAATTGCATAAGGTGGCCGACGGCGTTCACCGCCCTGCAATCTTCAATATGCGAGTCGCGCTCGCGAAGATGGCGGATTATATCTATGGACTCCCGATGGAGGTCGCACCCCTCGTCGAGGCTAAGGAATTCTTTGGTTGGATCCTTTCGACCCGCGCCAGCAAAAAAGACCGACGTCTTACGCGCAATCTCGAGCGCCAAATTGCAAAATGGCAAGAATGCTACCTCAAAGTTCTACGTCGCGTGAGCACCCCCGCCACCTGGAGCAAAACCACCAAGGTGGTCAAAGATCGTGCCGTACTTATCAATCACGACGCTCGCATCACCGGCAACGCCCTCATCCATATCGTGGACGAGATCTTGCGCTGCCGACGCCGTGGTTTGACGGACAACCAATTGCAAAAGGCGATCGACGATTTGATCAATGCTCAGACCTTAAACCCCGATTTTGCTCATCGAGCCTTAAATTCGGCAGCCGCCCACCCTATTGTGCGCAGTTTCCTCTCGGTCGTTCACGGCTTTCGCGAAGACATTTAATAGGTCTCGCAGCACTTGAGTTAATGCCCCAAATCCCCTATTTTGAAAGCCATGTGGATAGTCACGGGAGCGACCGGTTTTATTGGAAGTGCCATGGTTTGGGAATTCAACCAACGTGGAATGAGCGATTTGCTTTTGAGCGATCACGTGGCCCCCTCCGCGCGGCCACAACTTCTGACGAATCGCCAATTCAACGAATTTGTTCCAGCCAATGAACTCTTTGATTGGTTGAATGATCCCACCCAGGCCTACACTGTCGAAGGCATTGTCCACATGGGTGCGTGCTCCACCACCACCGAAATGGACGTGGAGTATTTACGTAAAAACAATGTGGAGTACACTCAGAAACTGTGGGAATTCTGCACGCGAAAGAAGAAACCTTTTATCTACGCCAGCTCGGGCGCAACCTACGGTGACGGTCAGTTGGGCTTTGACGACTCTTCCGATCCTTCTCAATTCAAGCCTTTGAATCCTTACGGCTGGTCGAAACTGAATTTTGATATTTGGGCTCTTCAACAAAAAGAAACTCCGCCGAATTGGTTCGGTCTTCGTTTCTTCAATGTCTATGGCCCGAACGAATACCATAAAGGCGAGATGTCGAGCGTGGTGTACAAAGCCTTTCAACAAATCAAGGAAAATGGAAAGCTTCGCCTCTTTCGTTCGCACAATCCCCAGTACAAAGATGGCGAACAGCTGCGAGATTTTGTTTACGTGAAAGACATCACCCGCTGGATGCACGAAATGTTTAAGAATCCGGTCAAAATTCGCTCGGGCATCTACAATATGGGTTACGGCGAAGCCCGCACTTGGTTGGATCTCGCCAAAAATGTTTTCGTGGCTGCGGGCCAGCCGATGCAAATTGATTGGATTGATGTGCCGGTCAATATCCGCAATCAATACCAATATTTTACCGAAGCAAAAATGGATCGTCTGTTCTCTGAAAATCTTTCGCGCCCGCAGTGGCCACTCGAAAAAGGCATCGCGGACTACGTCGAAAATTATTTAAAGAAACCGGACCCGGCATTATGACCGAGACCACGCATGCGAAAATTCCACCCCATCTCCTAAAGTATGTCGTCGAGCAAAACTACGCACGCTACACTCCGGAAGACCAAGCCGTATGGCGCTTTATTATGCGTCAGCTGAAAGATTATCTCACGCGGCACGCTCACCCGTCCTATCTCGTGGGCTTGGAAAAAACGGGGATCACCATTGACCGTATCCCCGAAATCGAAGAGATCGACCGCAAGCTAAACGGTTTCGGCTGGGGAGCCGTGCCCGTCAGCGGCTTTATTCCCCCGGCCGCTTTTATGGAATTTCAGAGCATCGGCGTTTTGCCGATCGCCAGCGACATGCGCACCCTTGATCATCTTTTGTACACACCGGCGCCCGACATTGTGCATGAAGCGGCAGGACATGCGCCCATCTTGGCCGATCCCGAGTACGCCTCCTATTTACGACAGTATGGCGAAGTCGCCAGGCACGCGATCATCAGCAAACAAGATATGGACCAGTACGAAGCCATTCGCGTGCTCAGTGACATAAAGGAAGACCCGCGCTCAACAAAAGAAGAAATCGCCCGCGCCGAAAAACAACTGCAGCAAATCAACGATGGGCTCGACAATGTCTCTGAGGCCGCACTTCTTTCGCGCATGAATTGGTGGACGGCCGAGTACGGCCTGATCGGCAGTGTAGAACAACCAAAAATTTTTGGTGCCGGAATATTATCATCGGTTGGCGAAGCTAAGAATTGCCTTGGCGAAAAGGTGAAGAAGATCCCGCTGTCGGTCGACTGCGTGAATTTTTCCTATGATATCACCGAACAGCAGCCGCAACTTTTCGTGGCAAAAGACTTCACTCATCTTGGTGAAGTGCTGGAAGATCTAGCCCTACGCTTAAGTTACCGAAGGGGCGGGGCTTTCGGGCTGGATCGTGCCGCGGAGTCGAAAACCGTGAATACGGTGCAGCTAGATTCCGGTTTACAGATCTCGGGCACGCTTAAGAGTTACATTTTGGATCAAAGTCAGAATCAGGCGACCGCCTCTGAAAAGGTGGCCTACCTTCAATTTGATGGACCCTGTCAGTTGGCGCTGGATTCCAAGGAGATGCCGGGACAGGGCACTTCACGGCATCCGCAAGGTTTTTCGTCTCCTTTAGGGTTCTTGCGCAATCACAGTCGCTGCCTTTCTAGATACAATGAAAAAGAATTGCGTAATTTGGCGCTCAATCCTGGCGAGCGTGCGCGCCTGCAATTCGAATCCGGCGTCTTGGTCGAAGGCATTCTTGACGGTTGGATTTACCATGAAAGCCGCCTGGTGCTCCTCACCTGGAGCGATTGTACGGTGTCTTTGGATGACAAAGTTTTGTTCGAGCCTGGTTGGGGTGCGTACGATATGGCCGTTGGATCCGAGGTCACTTCTGTTTTTGGTGGGCCTGCCGATCGCAGCCTTTTCGGTGAGACCGACGGCTTCGCAAACAAACGTGTGCCACTTCGACAAAGTACTCTTCAAGAAAAAGAACGCTTCAGCTTTTTTCAAGAAACCCGCGATCTAAGAGAAAAATCGATGGCGAACGCATCGGCGCCCGTGACCCAGTGGCAGAAACTTGCCAAGAAATTCTTGGCTAAAGACGACCTGCCATGGCTGGCCGGATTAGAACTGGTCGAGGTCGCCTACGCATCAAATCTGCCTGATTCTGAAATCGCACCTCTGCTAAAAAAGCTTTCGGGAGGCGTACCTGTCCACGTGCGGCAATGCATTGACGATGGATTGCGCCTGGCCCGCCAGCCCTTATGAAAATTCACGTCGTGCTGGTCCGCACAGAGTACTCCAGTAACATTGGCGCGGCCCTACGCGCGCTCGCCAATATGGGCGGAGAGCGATTGATCTTGATCGATCCCCGCTGCGAGCTAGATTCTAAGGCCAGGCAGATGGCGGCAGGTGTGGCCAGCCGCTTGGCCGATGCCGTTCGTTATGACTCTTGGGCCGACTTCTATAAAGCCGAAGGCGATGGCGTGCGCATTGCGCTCACTCGGCGAGGCGGAAAGCAACGCAAGCTTTTTCCGCTCGCCGAAAAGGCCACCGAACTGAAAGCCACCGCGCCCACGAATCTTTATTTGATTTTTGGTCCCGAAGCCGATGGTCTGGACGCGGAGGACTTGGCCTACGTCAACTTTGCTTGTCATCTTCCAGTGCATGGCGAATTTTCCTCTCTCAACTTAGCACAAGCGGTTTTACTAGCTTGTTTCATAATTCGCGAGCAATTCCCGGCGAATGTGGCGCAAATGACGGGTGCGCAAGAAACGCCCTTAGCACCTTTCTACTTTCCCGATGAATTGATCAAGGAATGGCTGACCGCCATGGGTTTTGATATCGACGCGCGAAGGGCGAGCGCCTACACCACTTTAAGAAGATTGTTTATGGCGAACCAACCGACTCAACATGAATATCAAGTTTTAGAAGCTATATTGCGGCAAAACGTGCGCAAACTTCTTGAGGCACGCGACTCATCACGCGCCTAAATCTATTCTGCTTTTCTTTTGAATAATTGACTGACGATTTCGGTGATATCGCCGGTAAAGAGATCGATCTTCTCTTTCTTCGGGGCACTGGTCGTTAACGAATTCAGTTCGCGACGGGCTTCCACGAAAAGCGAATCTAACTGCAGAGCCTTTTCGAAAAAACCGGGGGCACTTGAATCACCCAAACATTTTTTCACTAGGCCTAGCGCCATAAAGTAGTAAGCGGACTTGCGATCATCGGCTGGCATTGTATCGAGCTTCTTGGACATTTCGAGCAGACGTGGCTTGTCGGACGCGGCACCTGCCTTTATCTCGGCCCACACTTGAATCAAAAATTGAAGTGACGTCGGATGAAGCGATTCGGCTTCTTTCACTTTTGCCAGAGCGGGACCGAACTGACCCTTGCGCAGCAAATCCAAACCTTCCGCCGCCAGTTTGTTCGACTTCTTTACGTTGTCAGCACTCCGGCGCTTCATGTCTTCGAAAAACATAACGCGCTTGGATTCGTCGGTCATGACCATGTGTGCATTCTTCACAAGTTCGAAGCACTTACGGCAAGTTTCGATCAAATCCGGAGTTGCGTCTTTTGGCAAGCCATCCGGGTTGTTCGATTTAACGTATTCTTCAAAAATATTCGTCAACACCGAGGAGCTGGCATTGGGACTTGCCCCGAAGTATTCAAATACCTTATCAGGCGGACGGCCTTGAAGTTCGGCCCATAGTTTTTTGTAGCGCTCGACCGAGTTCGTTAAGTCGCGAGCTTTGTTTATGTCGTCGAAGACGATCATGCCATTCAACACAAGAAGGTGAAGAGCGTGGTACGCCAATTCCACTTGCGAAGGATTCGCGGCCAAATATCCTTCCAGGGTTCCATTTTTTTCGATGTGTTGTTTCATGTTGGCAACGCCCGAAAACACGTGCGAGCCGAG
This sequence comes from Pseudobdellovibrionaceae bacterium, assembly GCA_040381635.1. Taxonomy (GTDB): domain Bacteria; phylum Bdellovibrionota; class Bdellovibrionia; order Bdellovibrionales; family UBA1609; genus JALHOQ01. The sequence goes on along the minus strand of JBEIHA010000001.1, from coordinate 18,193 downwards.
CAGCGCGGTAGCTTCCTCCAGACCACGACCAAACTGCATCGGGCTGCGGATAGTCGGCGAATAGAATTCGCTTAAGTAGGCCTGATTAAAAAATTCATTCATTGAAAAAGCAAACACGGCCATAAGTTCACCAATGCGAACCGCGTGTTTTGGAATTTCTTCGCCGTCTTCTTGCGGCACGAAATTCAACTGTAGCATCTGAGCCGTGCAAATGGCTTTGAAATCATAAACGATCTGCTCGCGCTTCGCGACATTAACCGCGTGCGGGCTAACGTAGCCCTCTTGCACTAAGCGCTCTAAGGGAAAACGTTTGTTTCCGTTGGACTGGTAGTCATCCCAATCCTCTTGCGCCAGATAGCCATTGGATATCAACGCCAGAACCGCCGTCGACTGACTTTCCGTGCTGTCCACTTCGGTGATGCAGCCTTTACTTAAGGTAACGCCGAAGATTTCGCCCAAATCATTAACGATGTTCAAGTGTCCCGACACTCCGGCGTCGAGCAAGAATGCCAACACGAATGGAAAATCTAAGCCTTTGATTTGCTCAAGATGTTCGATAGCCTTAGCGCGCTCGCGCGGCTGCTTCAGTGCGCGAGTAAGAAGCGACTGCACGCTCCATCTTTCCGAAACTAAAAGTGGTCCAAGCGCTTTTCGCAGAGCTTGAGTAAGCTCATCATTACCGAAGGGTTTAAATAGAAAATCGACCGCGTTGGTTTTTTTCATCGCGTCGCTGGCGAAGGCTCTGTCTTTGAATACGCCGCTCACGAAGATCACCGGGTTTTCGGCAAATTTAGTTTTGCGGAATTCGGTAACGAGGTCCACGCCGCTCATTTTAGGTAACAGAACGTCAACGAGCGCGGCGTGCACCGTTTGCAGACGCACGACGTTCAAAGCGTCGGCGGGCTTGTTCGTAATAACTGGTTTGAAGCCTAATCGCTTGACGACCTCCGCAAGCGTATTGCCGCTGGCTTTGTCATCATCCACTATCAGGACTTTAACGGCGTTCCTCATTGATAGTTTTATCGGCTATTTAGGATTGAAAACACACTCGACTTTAGACCAACTTAGGCGGAAGCGTCGGGGTTATGTTTTTTCCAAGCATCTTTGATTTTTTTGGTCAGCGTCTCAAGATTAAAAGGCTTAACAACGTATCCACTAACGCCCGCGGCAGCCGCTTCGATCACCGCGCCTTTTTCGCTTTCGGTCGTTACTAACAAAAAGGGAAGAATCAAAAACTCTTGTTCTGCCCTAATCTGTTTCAGAAACTCTAGTCCGCTCGGTCCCGGCATGTTCAAATCCGAGAGCACCAAGCCAATGGCGTGCGGAGTCTTCGAAAAAAATTTTAGTTTTCCTAAGGCTTCGACCGCGTCTTCGGCTGTGGTGATTTTAGAAAACCCAAGGCGCTGAAGCGAGTCCACCACGATGCGGCGGATATTCAATGAATCGTCAACGACCAGAACGTGAGTTTCTTTGGCGAACATCTTAGGCGCTCCTCAGAATCACTGGCTCTTCCGCCAGTTCGGGGAACTTCAACTCCAGCGTTGTGCCTTCCCCTACTGTTGATTTTATGTGGAGATGCCCACCAATCTTCAACACTTCTTCGCGAAGTGCATCAAGTCCCACCCCACGTCCAGAGAACTCACCCACTGTTTCCCTGGACGAAAATCCAGGCATGCAAACGGTTTGAATGATTTCATCGTCGGACTGGGACGTAAAGTCCTTTTCAGGGAATTTACTTTTCAGTTTTTCGCGAATAACGGCGGGATCGATACCCTTACCGTCATCGGCAATGGTCATATAGATCTGTCCATCAGTCGACTGCACTTTCACTTTGATCGTGCCGGCCGGATCCTTCCCGCCCCATTCACGCTCAAGTGGCTCTTCCAAACCATGATCAACCGCATTGCGGAAGGCATGGACCAAATTCGAGAAAAGTTTTTGATAGGGCTCCGGATAAATCCGCACACCGCCGCCGTCAATCGCCAGCGGTTTCACCCTCTTACCGAGCTTTTCGCTGACGGATTGTACCAAACTGTCGAAGTAACGAAGGCAACTATCAATGGAAACTTTTAGAAATTGCTCTTGGAAGCTTCCCGCTAAAGCTTCATTGCCGGCTTTTTTACGCAATTCACCTAAGAATCTTGTCATTAAAGCGAGTGGCACTTCGACGGACCGGTCGACTTCGCCTTCGGGTACACGGAAAAGTTCCTCGTTCATTTTTAGAAATTCTTCGAACTTGGCCTGCATTTGCTCGAGCGATTTTTTATATTCAGACTGAGCTGAAGCTTCCAGTTTTGCTTTGCCCTTAAAGGGTTCCAACAAATGTTGACTAGCACGTGATAAATTTCGCAAGTCGCCGAGCGAAAATGTCCCTGCTTCGCCTTCCAAGGTGTGAAGCAAACGGAAACTCTCGTTCATATGTTCACCTTGCATTTCCTCCGCGCAGATTTGCAACAAAGCCTTAAGTCCGATGCGGGCCGAAGCGAGAAACTGCAAGAATTGATCTTTGTTTTTAGTGTATTTAACAATCATTCCAGCGTACTGGCGCTCGGCTTCCAAAGCCTTTTGCGCTTCGAATTCTGAAGTTTTATCCGTGGCTACGACCACGATTTGGTTGATTTTTCTGTCGGCATCACGAATCGGATAGTATTCAAGAGTCACATGGCGATTTTGTGAATGCTTATAAAGGGATTGTCCAAGAGCCTTCATATCGTCGAACGGTAACAGCTCTTTAAATGAAGACTCCGACCATTTTTTAAACTGTTCGATTTCTCCAGCGGGTACGCCCAGGACTTCCCAGGCTTTTTTGCCCGAGGGCACGCCTTCCAATACGTCTTCGCAGGCTTTGGTAAATACGTTTCCACAATCGCCGGCGGCATTAAAGGTAAAGAAACCTTGTCCAAGCGAATTCAAAATCGCTTTTAAAGTCAAATTCACCTGATTCAGCTCGGCCGTTCGAGCTTCCACCAGTTTTTCGAGGTTTCTGGCGTATTCTTCTTTTTGCGATAATTCCGAGCGATATTTGGAGTGAAGTGCTTCTTCTAAACTGACATCACGCACGAAAAACAGCCAGTGTTGATCGCCTATCGGCCGAACCGCCAATTGCGCCTTACCGGTCTTTTCGCCTTTGATGATTTTAAACTCAGTCTCGATAAAGGGGGTCGGCGATAAGCGGCCCTGTGATTCGGCGTTGAATGGAAGTAAACCGTTCTCTTGTACCTTCAGCAGATCACTCAAAACAGCTTTGCCCACCATGCGACGCACGCTCGAACCACAGAAGGTCGCGCCAGCGTCGTTGCAATAGACGACCTTGCCATCGCCGTCGACAACGAAAGCCGAATCTAAAATAGAGTCAAAAACGCTGAAATCAACCATTCTTTAAAAACTTAAAATACTTGGATTCAATGACGTCCATTTCCATTTCCTCGCCGCCCTCATCCTTAACTTCGCTAGGCGCGAAAAGCTCGCCGCCTTTGAACTCTTTGCCATTGGTGAAAAGAACCATTTTTTCGTTTCCCGAACCATCCGCGTAATACGGAACGTAAAAGCTTTCGATCAATGTTCCGGCCAGTAAAAATCCAGCCACCATATTAATTTGATCAACGATGATTTTGGGGCAGCGACGCACGCTAAGCTTCACGCCCGCGGGCATGGTCTTAACCCATTTGATCCATTCACGTATGCCCACCGAGTTAATCGCCGTCACTTCGTTAAGGTCCAGAGCCACGCTGCTTGCGCTACCCAAATTCGGCGGAGTGAAGTTTGCATCTTCGTCGATATTCCCTTTCACTTCCAGCACCATAGTGTTGCCATCCAACTTGTTACCTATTGAAAATGCCATCGATCCTCCTCAAAGCTGTATCCAATGTAAATGTTTAGGCAAAAGTGAGCGCTTGCGGTTGCTCAATCCGAGCGGAAGCAAGCAAGCGATGATCGTCGCCCGGCCCGCTTTCACTCCTACAAATAAGCTCGCGCTCGTATTAAAGATTATATAGCTACCGATGCCCGCCCCACCAGCCCCGAAATTGATCGTTGCCGCGGCACCACGATCATAGGTTGCCTTAATTTTAGACAAATAGCCGTTCAGATTAAGACTGCCGTAGGGATCTTCACAGGCGATCATGATCCGGGTCTCATCCGCCGCCATCAACATCCGGCCGGGCTGATTCGAATTGAAGCTCACTTCCATGCTGTGGCGGCTTACGTTCGCGTTTTCATGGGTCATCTTGTCCACGAAAGGAGCATTAAAGACGGCATTCGTGAACATTTCGTCGGCCACCAAAGTGATGTCCTCGATCAAGGTTCGCGGAAGCGTACGAGACTCCATCGACTTCATAAATCCATCCAAAATGTCTCGCTTTTGCGCTGAACTGGTGAAAAGGGTATCGGCCAAAATAGCCTTCTTATCGCCTTCAGGACTTAAGTCGGTCGGATTAAAAATCGAGGCCACCGGAAAATTGAAAAAACCAGTAGGGTTATCAACGAGGATTTCTGTCGTTTGCAATTCCTTCGCGTATTCTAAGCCATTTTTTTGGATCACGTGAGTGTAACCTAGCTCAGTCGCCAAGCGCAGAACTTGTTCCGGAGGTAAACCTGTCGCCAGGCCGATGCAATGAGGCGCGACGCGGTCTTTCGACTGCTCGTTCACATCAATTTGCTCCGACTTGGGGCTTAGGTTCAACTTCCGGCTTGCGTTCATCAGGCGGCCTTCTCGTATTCGCACATCACCATGGTAACGTCATCGATAAGTGCAGATCCGCCGCGAAACTTGTTTATGATGTCGCGAATGGCGTTGACCTTAAGGTCGACGTTTTCACCGCTGTTGGCACTTTCTAATAGTGTTTTCAAGAAAACCCGTTCGCCCCACTTTTTGCCCTCGGCATCTTGAATGTCCAAGATCCCGTCGGTGTAAAAGAACATCTGGTCCCCCGGCGTGAATTCAAGCGAGGTCTCTTCGTAAACGAAATCCTTACGGTCGCCCAGCCGGGGCCCGTTCACTTCATTAAGCGGAACCAAATCCTTGCGCCCCAGCTTTTCGCCTGTCCGACGCAGAAGGTAGGGCGGATCGTGACTGGCGCTGGCGTAAGTGAACGTATTGCTATCCAAATCGATGGAAGCCACAAAGAATGTCATCATGATCGAGCCTTTTGAGGTCTGATGAATCGCGCGATTCAAGATCGTTAACGCGCGACCGGGCGTGATATCCGGCATCGTTTCCATAACGGCCGCGGCCGAGGTGGCTGCCGAAGTGATCAAGGCTGCAGGTGCGCCGTGGCCGGTGGCGTCTCCGATATATATGAAGATCTTGTTCCCGATACGTGAGTAGCTCCACCAGTCGCCACCGCACTCCGACGCCGGTTCGAAGTGACCTTTAATGCTTAAAGGACCGAATCGCGTGTTTGCCGCAGGGAAAAGAGTCTCTTGAACGGTTCGAACCGTCGCCAATTCCCCTTCCATCCGGACTTTTTCGGCGGTGTTTTCCATCAAGCGGGCGACTTCACCGGCCATCCAGTTGAAACTCTCGGCCAAACCACCCACTTCGTCGTTGGAACGCGCCACCACGCGAACGGTAAAATCGCCTTGAGCGATTTTTGTTGTTGCTTCGAAAAGCTCACGCAACGAAGACGTCAGTTTATTTGAGGCAAAGACCGAAATCAAAAGCGTAATCGATAAAAGCGCCACAAAAAATAATAAGGATTTCGCGACGAGAACTTCAACCGCTTTCAATGCTTTACTTTTGTCGACTTTGGAAATGACGATCAAATCACCGATACCTACGGAAGCATACGAGACCAAGTAGGTTAGACCGTCGGAAAGTTTTGCTTCGGCGGTGCCTTCGTTGGCCTTCGTTTTTAAGACGTCACTCAACAGATTTAAATCCGTGCCCACCACGTCCAGCGCGCCGACCGCAATCGCTCCCCCGCGGGTCACGACGAAACTGGCGTAAAGCCCGGCGCCTTCAAAGGCACCTAGAAAATCATCCGCTTGCGACAAGCCTATGACGATCATCTGATTGGGATCGTCCTTTTCACCGAGACGGAAAGCCATGCGCATCGAACCCGGAAGGTTCGGCTCTTCACCCATGAAGGCGACATTGGCCACGGCATGATCCCGCAATTGCTTATGTCCATTTTCGTCCTGGCTAAATTTCTGAGCCGGGGGCGAATCTTTAACCAATTCGCCCAGCTTCACGAATTTTCCGGCGTTATCTTTGCGAAACAAGATCACGGAATGCAAGCGCGAATTTTTAGCAAAACCATCTTTCGCGGATGGATTGAAATCACCCAGAACAAAGTCGAAATTCTCAACAACCGATCGTAACGTTGAATATGAGTTTTGAACTTCCATTCTAGCTTGGGTGGCCAAACTTCTTGATACCGTCGCACTTGAGTCGAACACGTACGCGACTTTGTCTTTTTTGAACAGGTCGGTCGCCATCAGCAGGTACAATCCCAAGCTGACCAACGGCAAGGTGATGAGTAAACCCAAAAGCTTATAGCGTAGAGAAACACGGATTTTGAAATGCCTCATACTTATATATCGGAAGTCCAAAGGATTTCATTTTGGGCCTGAGGCAAATCTAGTCTGAGGTCTACCTGTGATAAGGATGTCTCGACCGAAGTGCTGCACCTCGGAATTTTCGATATGGATCGCCTGGTCTAGCGCAGGCAAAGTGATTCCACTGGTCCAGCTCATTCCATCACCGATCAACTTGGGCGCCATGAAGACGTACAACCGATCCGTCATTTTTGAGAGCAAAAATTGTCCGGCGGTGAAGGGGCCGGCCTCGACGAAAAGCGAGTGAAGACCTTCGGCCTGGAGGGAAGCTAGTAAACTTTGGAATTCGAAAACGCCGTCCGCGGCCGGGACTTCGAGGTGCCTCACGGGTCCAGCCCCGGCGGGCGGCTTTCGTCCGAGCGGTCCTGTAACAACGATCAGCTCTTCGGGTTCACGCACCGAAAGTAATTGGGAATTTTTCAGTTTTTCGAAGCTCTCACCCTTGGGATCAAGCAAAACTACCTTTTGTTTTTTGGTCAGGAACTTGGGGTGGCGGGAATTCAACCGCGGATCGTCGCGCAAGAAGGTTCCTAAGCCAGTCAATACACCGTCGTAAATTCCGCGCAAATACTGAACATGGGTACGCGACTCTTCACCGGTGATCCACTGGCTGCTACCATCTTTCAAAGCCACTTTTCCGTCGAGACTCGAGGCAATTTTTAAAGCGATGAAGGGTCTCTTCGAACGCATATTCGTTAGAAAAATTTCGGCTAAAGCTTCAAGTTCCGCGTTTAGGCCGCCGGCGAAAAGCTCAACCTTCTTGCCACCCGCTTGTAAGATGGCGGCCCCCTGCCCACTCACCAGGGGATTTGGGTCTTGTATTCCGTAAGTCACGCTCGCGATGGGAAGTTGTGCAAGGGTCTTTGCGCACGCTGGGGTGCGCCCCTGGTGCGCACAGGGCTCAAGGGTGACGAACACATGCGCGCCATCCAGCCGATTCGGATCTTCAATCTCGGCGAGGGCATTCACTTCGGCATGACTTTGTCCGACGTGCGCGTGATGACCCTTGGCGAGCAAGACGCCGTTCCGGTCTAAGATCACGCAGCCGACAAGGGGATTTGGCGACACGAAGCCCGCGCCTTTCTTGCCTTCGTCGACGGCCAGGCGCATGGCCTCAAACGGACTTAAACCAGCCACGCTAACCTTTCCAGGACTTCCAATAATCTTTAAGCTCGGTGTCTTCTAAGGTTGGATCGATTTCGAGAGGCCAACGTGAATCCACCATCACCGCGATTTCGTCGGTTTCGGTTTTCGTTTCCACGGCTTTCATTGCCTTCGGATGAGGACCGTGCGGAAAACCCATGGGGTGAAGGCTCATCATCCCGGCGTGCATGTTGTCGCGCGAAAAGAAATTCCCGTCGTGATAAAACAGAACTTCATCGTAGTCGATATTCTGGTGATAAAACGGAACTTTCAGAGCGTCTTTGTCGCTTTCCAGCGGACGCGGCAAAAAAGTGCAGATCACAAATTCGCGCGCGACGAAGGTGGTGTGTGCACTGGGCGGAAGATGCGCGCGGTGTGAGCCCAGCGGCATCATGTTCTTGGTGTGCAAAGTGAAGGGATAAAGATCACCTTTCCAACCAAGAGTGTCGTAGTAATTCGAATCGTATTCAAAACGCGTGAATTCATTCAGTCGCTTGACAGTCACCTCGATCACTTCGGCTTTGGCCTGCGACATCGTCGTCTTCTGTAAATATAAATCCGGTTTACCCAAGTTCGCCGGGTCATAGATGGCGTGGCGACCGACCAATCCACGGTCAGGTTCTTCGTAGTGACTCGATGTGTTCTCGACGACAAAAAATTGTGACGAAGCTTTAGGAATAATCGAATGGGTCAAACATTTGGGCACCATTATGTATTCTGATTTCGAATAGGTCAGCATTCCGTATTCGGTCCATACTTCACCCGCACCTTCGTGGCAGAAATAAAGCAAGTCGCCGTCGCCGTTACGGTAACCCTGTTGCGTATATTTAGGGTTGGGCTCCATGCGAAGCATCGACACCGTTAGATGCGGATTGTGTAGCATACTTTTCAAACCTTCATGCTTCTGCAGCTTAACCAGGTCGTACATGTGCGGCCGCAAAGGACCGTCGATTTTTGTCCACCGGGTGCTTGGCTTTTCTTTGATCAGGTGGGAAACGGGGCCGAAGAACCCTTTTAGCCCTTGCTCTTCTTCGTAAGCGCCGTCTGGGATCCCTTTATGCGCCTGCTTAGTGTGAACACCCTGATAGTACAAATGCATTAGAGGTATCCCCGTTTACGTTGATCACGCTCGATGGCATCAAACAAGGCTTGGAAGTTCCCCTCGCCAAAGCCATTGTGCCCTTTGCGCTGAATGATTTCGAAAAAAATGGGTCCGATTAAATTCTTAGAGAAGATTTGCAGCAAGTAGCCTTGCTCATCGCCGTCGACCAACACGGCCTTTGAACGGATCTCGTTCATGTCTTCATTGACGTTGGGTACTCGGCCAGGAAGTGCATCGTAATAGGTTTCGGGCGGGGCATCTAGAAATTCAATACCCGCCTCTTGTAATTGGCCAACCGACTTCAAAATATCACCGGTAATCATGGCCAAGTGCTGAATACCAGAGCCATGATATTCGTCGAGGTACTCCTGGATCTGCGATTTTCCTTCGGTGGGTTCGTTGATAGGTATGGTGATCTTCTGACAAGGTGAACGCATGACCTTCGACGTGAGCCCGGTGGTTTCACCCTTAATATCGAACTTACGCACTTCCTGAAAATTAAAAACGTTGCGGTAGAAATCGCACCATTTCTGCATTTCGCCCTTGGGCACATTGTTGGTCAAATGATCGATGACCGTCAGACCTTTTCCCTTGGGGAAACGCTCGGATTGCAAGTAGCGGAAATCATCGTCGAAGTGCACCGGTCCACGATAACGATCGACGAAGTAAACAGCTGAATCACCAATTCCATAAATCGCGGGAAAGCTGTGGCTGGCGCCGTCACCTTTGGTTTCGATGGCGCGGGCGCCGCGCTGAACCGCGAGATCTACCGCCCGAGTCGCGCTTTTCGTGCGAAATCCCGTCGCGCAAATGGAGGGTCCATGCTGTTTGGCAAACTTGGCGGCGAAGGTTCCCGGTTCGTTATTGATGACGAAGTTCACCATGTTCTGGCGATACAGGGTGACCTGCTTGCGCTTGTGCTGTCCTACTTTTTGAAAACCAAATTTAAAAAACATCTGTTCCAGCGCCGCGACGTCCGGCGTAGCGAATTCGATGAATTCAATGCCGTCTAAACCGAGCGGGTTTTCGAGTTGCGTTGGGTTGGATTCCTGAGGGGATTCCATCATAAGTCCTCCGTAGTCATTTACGCTCGAAAAGACCATGATTCGCGGCCCAAGTAAAGATATGAAGCCCGTGACAAGAGCGCCGCCAGGGGGTTAAATCATCTCAACGTAGGAGCATTATATGGCTAGTCAAAACGTGCAGTTCCGCACAAAAAGCACCAATCCCAACCTCCCTGGTGTGACGGACGTCGAACCCAAAGAGCTGTGGGAACAGAAGGACCGCGTGGTCCTCGTGGATGTGCGCCGTCCCGACGAATTTACGGGCGAATTGGGACATATCCCGGGTGCTAAGCCCATGGTTTTGGATATGCTACCGCAAACCATCGATGACCTACCCAAGGACAAAACCGTGGTGTTTATTTGCCGCAGTGGCGGTCGCTCGGCAAACGCGACGGCCTTTGCCATTGAACAGGGTTATACCGACGTCTACAACATGAAGGGCGGTATGCTTTTGTGGAATCAGTTGGCCTTACCGACCGAAGGAAAAAACTCTTAATATGGGACGCGTTTTCGTCAATCGCACTCTGAATTTGAAACGAATCAAATACCTCGGTTTCGATATGGACCATACGCTTGTTCGCTACAACAGCGAAAACTTTGAAGCGCTCGCCCATCGCGTGATGATCGAAAAACTCGTTCGCGACAAAGGCTACCCCGAGTCCATTCTTAAGCTGCCATTTTTCTACGACCGCGCGATTCGCGGTTTGATTATCGATAAAGCCAAAGGCAACACTCTCAAACTTAGCAGACACTCCGCGATTCGAGTTTCCTACCACGGTTTGAAGGCCATCGATTACCGGGAGCAAGGCCGCCTGTACAAATCGGTCTACATCGATTTGCGCGACCCCAATTTTGTATCGATCGACACCGCGTTTTCGATTGCTCACGCAGCTCTCTTTATGCAACTCGTGGACTTGCGGGACTCGCAAGAAGATTCGAGCCTGCCCGATTACGCACACATCGCAGAAGATTTGAACTTTGTTTTGGACCGCGCTCACCGCGATGGTTCCCTCAAAGACGAAGTCCGTAAGAATTTGGACAAATACATCGTCAAGGACGAAGCCTTGGTCGAAGGCTTAGAACGCTTTAAAAAGCACGGCAAAAAACTTTTTATCGCCACCAATTCAGACTTCAGTTACTCGAAATTGCTTTTGGATTACACGATCAATCCCTTCGTGAAAGAGCACAAGAGCTGGGAAGACCTGTTTGAAATCACCATCACCCTGGCGGCAAAGCCCCGCTTCTTTATCGACAATCAGCGCTTCCTGAAAATTGATCCAAAAACCGGTCTAATGTCGAACATGGACCGCAAACTCGAACCTGGCATTTACCAGGGCGGTTCGGCCAATGTTTTCACCAACGATTTGGATGCGGCACCCGACGAGATTTTGTACATCGGCGATCATATCTACGGCGACGTTCTGCGCTTGAAAAAAGATCTCGCGTGGAGAACCGCTTTGGTCGTCGAGGAGCTCGAAGAAGAAATCGATAAAGAACGCCAAGCCGGTCCGCTGCTCGATAAAGTAAGTCAATTGATGGATCAGAAGTTCCCATTGGAAATCAGGATCGACAAGTTGATTTCTGAACAGATTGAAACGGGCAAAAAGACCCACGAGGACGAGATCCACAAGATGCTGGGTGAGATTTCCGAGATCGACAAAGCCGTCTCACCCTTGCTGAAACAGCAGCAACAGCTCTTCAATCCCTATTGGGGTGAAGTCATGCGTACCGGCATCGAGGAAAGCTACTTCGCTTACCAGGTCGACCGTTTTGCTTGCGTTTATATGGCAAAGCTCAGCGATTTACTGGCGACTTCGCCGCGCACCTATTTTCGCTCTTGGCGCAGGCCTTTAGCACATGATCTAGAGATCGCTAAACACCAGCCCAAGGTTTAAGAATTGGGACGATGGACGAAGAGCAGATACTCCTTGAGTCCGTGCCGCTCCATCACTCCCCACAAAAGATTCGGGGCGAGCTTTCGCTTCAGATATTTTCGCGCCACGCGCTGCGAAGCGCATTCCAATTTGTGCTGGCCGTTGTCTTCTTTGGTCGCATCCAAACATTGAGTTTGCACGTCGTCGTATTCGGGCGTGGTCACCGCCAGCCTTTGCACGGCGATAGAAAGAACGGGGTGCTTGCGGGCTTTCTCGATCTGCCTGGTCCAAGAATCAGCCACTAAGTGCGAAATTTCCGGGGTGACCCCGGTAATCAAAACCAGCTTGCGCGATTTTACAAAGTCTTGAATTTTAGCGAAGAACGCTTCTTTGTCGGTGACTTCTTTTAGCGGCATAATCACCACCGATTCATTGTCTGCGGAAGCCGCTTTTTCAAAACCCAACCAGATTTGTGAGTCCTCTTCGGCGCCGGGACTAGAACCTAAAACCACCACCCGATCGGCGCGCACGTTTTGGCGCAGGCGCTTGTAAACCGCGATGCCAATTTGCTCGGGGTCTTCGAACTGAGTCGGATGCATCACCGGAATGGGCTTGGGGCGCAGTCCAAATCTTATCGTGAAATAGACGCCGGTACTGACGCTGAAGGCGATGATGATCCAAATCCATCGGGACATAGGCGTGAAATTAGCCCTTATGTCACACCGGATCAAGGCCCAGCGCGCTGAGTCCGCGTTGACAAGCTTAGTCCTTAAGCGCAATTTAAGGCCTAACGGACTTGATCCCGAAGGACAGGTACCACATGGTTAAACGTTCGGTTTTTACATCCTACGCACTTCTTGGCTCGGGCAAAGTCGCTCACCACTTTAAAGTCTACCTAAAACATTTGAACTTGCCCTTTACCGCCTGGTCACGAAACGGCGATCCCGAATTTAATTTCGGCGCGGGTAAAATTTTGCCAAGTCGGGATCAACGGGTGCGCCTGATCGCGACGGTGCAAAATGCCTCTCATATCCTGTTGGCCGTGAGCGATCCCGCATTGACCGAGCTCGCGGTGAGACTGCCGAGCGAGCGAAGACTTGTGCATTTTTCGGGGTCCGCAAGCGTACCGGGTGTCGCCTGTGCCCATCCGCTGATGACTTTTGGATCAACGCAACCAAGCGCCGGCTGGTGTCGCGAAATTCCTTTCGTTACAGACCACGGTGTCGAGTTTTCCGAAATCTTACCCGGCTTCCCCAATCCCAGCTTTTCAATCCGCCCCGCCCAGCGTCCCCTTTACCACGCGCTTTGCGCGCTCGCCGGGAATTCTACCTTTCTACTTTGGCAGAAAATCGCCGAAGAATTTCGCGACGGTTTGGAATTACCCGCCGAGATTCTCGCCCCCTTCTTGCACCAAGTGGTGGCCAATGCCTTAAGCCCCGACGCCCGCAGTCTGGCCACCGGGCCGGTCGCGCGCGGTGACTGGGCGGCGGTGCGCGCGCATCTTGAATCGCTCGATTCCAATCCCTCCCTCGCCGCGGCCTACCGCGGATTTCTTAACCAGTCGGCCTACGCCGGCATCAAAGTTCCGGAGACCCTTTTATGAACATCGTCGAACTTAAAAAAAGAAAAAGCGAAGGCCGAAAGCTAAGCATGGTCACCTGCTACGACGCTTGGTCGGCAAAAATTCTGAACGAATCGCCGATCGACATTCTCTTGGTGGGCGACAGCTCGGCGATGGTTATGCATGGCTTTGACGATACGATTCCGTCGACCATCGAAGCGATCGCCGTTCACACCGGGGCCGTGCGACGGGGCGCCCCCAAAAAATTCATCGTGGCGGATTTGCCCTTCCTTTCTTACCGGGGAGATTTGCAATCCAATTTAGATGGAGTGCGAAAACTTATGCAAGCGGGCGCCCACGCGGTGAAACTCGAAGGCTTCGACGGCAATGGGCCCCTCGTAAAACTGCTGACCGACTCGGGCGTACCCGTGATGGGCCACGTGGGCCTGACTCCGCAATTTATGAACGCCTTCGGTGGTTTCAAAGTGCAGGGCCGAAGCATTGATCAGAAGAAAAAAATCATCAGCGAAGCTCGCGGCCTTGAAGAGGCTGGCGCTTTCGCCGTCGTTTTAGAATGCGTGCCCGGCGATTTGGCCGCTGAGGTCACTTCAACCTTAAAAATCCCGACTATCGGCATCGGCGCAGGATCGGCCTGTGACGGACAAGTCTTAGTCCTACAAGATCTTCTTGGACTGACCACCGGCTTCCGCCCCAAGTTTGTCCGCCCCTACATGAACGGCGCAGAACAAATCACCGCCGCCCTCAACCACTTCCACGAAGACGTCCTCAGCGGCAAATTCCCCACCGAGAAAGAGACGTACGAATGAAAAGCGTCGGAGCCTTTTCTGCAGCTCAATGCGTCAGAGTCGAAAGCGCCGAGCACCTGACCGAGGTGCGCCGGAACGTGACCGGGACCGTCGGCTTTGTCCCTACTATGGGGGCTTTGCACGAAGGCCACTATGCGCTGGTCGAGCGTGCGCGCAAAGACTGCGATGTGGTCTTCGTCAGTATTTTCGTTAATCCCACTCAATTCAATGACCCCAAAGACTTGGAAAAGTATCCGCGGCCCTTGGACGAAGATTTGGCTGGCTTAAAAGCGGTAGGAGTTGATTATGTTTTCTTGCCTAAGCCCATCGATATTTACGCCGACAACTACCGCTTCGAAGTGCGCGAGAAAGAATTCAGCAAAGTTCTTTGCGGTGCGCACCGCGCGGGACATTTCGAAGGCGTGCTGACGGTCGTGATGAAGCTTTTCAACTTAGTTAATCCGGATAAGGCTTACTTCGGCGAGAAAGATTTTCAGCAATTGAAACTGATCGAAGAAATGGTGCGCACGTTTTTTATGAACGTCGAGGTGGTCCCCTGCCCAACGTTTCGTGAACCCGATGGATTGGCGATGAGCTCGCGCAATTTGCGTCTTACTCCCCAGCAGCGGGAGATCGCGCCCTCGCTTTACCGCGCTCTCAAAAATGCGGCGACGCCTGCGGACGCGCGACGTGAATTGGAAAATGTGGGTTTCTCAGTGGATTACATCGAAGAACAATGGGGCCGCAGATTGGGCGCCGCTTCTTTGGGTGACGTGAGGTTGATCGATAATGTCGAAATCTAAAGTTCTTTTTATTCTTTCGGGATCGATTGCGGCCTACAAGGCCTGCCAAGTGATTTCACGTCTGGTACAAGAGGGCCACGAAGTCCAAGCAGTGGCCACGCCCTCGGCCTTAAAGTTCGTGGGTAGCGCCACTCTAGAGGGGCTAACCGGTAAGCCGGTGCTGTCGGATTTATGGGAGCATGGTCGCGCCATGGATCATATCCACTTAAGTCGCTGGGCCGACTATGGGCTACTTTGTCCGGCCAGCGCGAATATGTGCAACCGCGTGGCCCAAGGCTTGGGTGATGGGCTCGTTGAAAATCTCCTGCTGGCTTGGCCACAGGGAAAACCGCTGCATGTATTTCCAGCGATGAACTTAGAAATGCTAAAAAATCCGATCACGCAAGACAGTCTCTCGCGATTGAACCAACGTGGCTTCACCGTCCACGAAACGGAGGCGGGAAATTTGGCCTGCGGCGAAGAGGGCGCCGGTCGACTACTTGAGCCAGAAGAAATTCTGCAGCGGCTGAAACAAAAATCCCTCGGAGAAATCTTGATCACGTCGGGCGCGACGCGCGAACCGATCGACGGAATCCGCTACATTTCGAACGCCAGTACCGGGCAAACCGGCGCGCGGCTGGCGGATCAGCTCAGTGCGAAAGGCTGGGCCGTCACTTACGTGCACGGTCTAGGCGCGATACTGCCCCAAACAAAATCTCGCAACTTGTCCTACGGCAGCTTTAACGAACTCGATCAAACTCTGATCGCAGAACTGAAAGGCCGGGACTATTCTGGAGTCATTCACGCTGCGGCGGTAAGCGATTACTCGGTTTCGGAAGTGAATGGTGGACTCGCGAACCGAGACATCAAATTGCAAAGCGATCGCGAGATGAATCTAAAGTTGAAAGCTAATTTTAAAATCCTGCCGCGTTTAAAAGAGTATTCGCGGTCGAAAGAGATCAAAGTGGTCGGCTTTAAACTGACCTTGAACAGGGCGGAAGGCGAAACCGAAAAACTGGCGCGCGCATTGATCAGCGACAGCGTCGATGCCGTGGTGGCCAACGACTGGTCTTCGGTCAGCGCCGATCGCAGGAAACATCCAGGCGTTCTACTGACCTTTGGATCAGCCCGACCTTTTGAAGAATTGAATCAGCTTTCAGAAATAGTGAACGAGCTCTTCCTCAAAGGAGATAAAAACATATGATTCTTTCTCTCGACGTGGGTAACACACAAATCTTTGGGGGCGTCTTCGACGACGACAAGATCCGCCTTCGCTTCCGACGTAACTCGCGCACCGGCGCTTCGAGTGACGAGATCGGCATTTTCTTGCGCTCGGTCCTGCGCGAAAACGACATCGCGCACTCGGACATCAAGCAAGTCTCTATTTGTACGGTAGTTCCCGAAGTTCTGCATTCGGTGAAAAACGCCTGCCTTAAGTATTTCAACCTGAATCCATTTATCCTTCAGGCGGGCGTAAAGACCGGCTTGAAAGTGAAATACAAGAATCCCCTGGAGGTCGGCGCGGACCGAATTGCCAATGCCATCGCGGGCACGCACAAGTATCCCGGCAAAAATCTTTTGATCATCGACTTTGGCACGGCCACCACCTTCTGCGCTGTTACCGCTGAGAAAGAATACTTAGGCGGCGTGATCATCGCCGGCATCGGCATCTCGGCCGAGGCGCTCGAGCAACGCACTTCTCGCCTACCCACGGTTGAAATCGTCAGGCCCGAGACCTGCCTTGCCAAAACCACCGTCGAAAGCATCCAAAGCGGACTTTATTTCGGCACGATCGGCCAGGTGAAGGAAATTGGTGGTCGGATTATCGACGAAGCCTTCGGCGGCAAGAGCCCAAAGATCATCGGCACCGGCGGGATCGCCTCGATGTTCACGAAAGCTGGAATTTTTGACGAAGAAAACCCCGATTTAGTTCTTCACGGCTTACACCAAGCCTTGAAGATGAACATGTGAGAGGAAAAACTATGAGACTGACGTTATTGAAATCCAAAATCCACCGTGCGACCGTTACCGACGCCAATCTGAACTACGAAGGGTCCATTTCTATCGATCCGAAGTTGTGCGAAGCCGCACGCTTGATTCCCTTTGAGCGCGTCGAAATCTACAATTGCAACAACGGCGAACGTTTCGCGACCTATGTGATCTACGGTGAAGCGGGTGAGATTTGTTTGAATGGAGCGGCGGCGCGGAAAGTCCACAAGGGCGACTTAGTGATCATCGCTAGCTTCGCCGAATTTGAGCAGGAAGAGGCCTTCGCCTACAAACCCCAACTCGTGATGGTCGATGCCAAAAATGACATCAAAGAAATCCACCACGAGTATGCAAAAAAAGTTTAGCGTTTTTGTAGAGCGCAGACTTTGGGTTGGATGGTGCCCTTGGTTTCCTTACGTAGCTTTACGTTGTCGTAAACATAGGAAACGGGTTCGATCTTTCCTGCGATTTTCGAAAATTTGATCAGCAAGGTTTCGTCTGGATCGACGGGCTCTCCACCAACCAGTGGTTCCCAAGGCTTTGCTTTAGACCCCGTGGTCAACCAAAGCTCCCCGGCATCCGTCGGCCAGCCGGCTTGAAAGCGCGTGCGTGACAAACCCGCAGGTTGGAATTCCCAAGTTTGCCCCTCGACATTAAAAGCCTTCAGCGAACAGCTTCCCAGCCACGCCGAGGATTTCCATATTTTTGTCTGCTGACTTTGTGAATGAGCGTAGTTGACGCACAATCCGGTAACAGCGCCGAAAGCGGTCAGCGCGCTTAATCTCCATAAGTTCATCCTTGAACTTCCTTTCACTGGCCATCTTGGCCGGTTTTCTAACAAGTGATGAAAGAGCAATCCTGGGGCCGTCAGCCAAAGCGTCACTTGCGATCTGATCTAAAGTATTTACAGGGCGGTGACCCTTTAGGGCTTTTTGAATTGTACGGCGATTTCGGCCTCATTCGACTTAAGCCATTTCTTCGCTTCCCGGTGGCCCGGAAAATGGTCGTTCACTAAATCCCAAAAATGCACGGAGTGATTCATATGTTTCAAGTGAGCCAATTCATGAATCACAACGTAGTCGATAACTTCCGGCGGTGCGGCCAGCAGTTTCCAATTGAGGTTCACGCGGCCCTCGCTGGAGCATCTGCCCCAACGTGTCTTTTGACCGCGCACCGAGACCGACGAAGGATATAAGCCCATCTGTTTACTGAAAGTTTCCACGCGATTGGTGAAAACTTCGCGCGCCTGCAGTTGCATATACTTATACAGAGCTTTTTGTCGTTCGCTCGGTGTGCTGGTCAACGGCGCGAGCA